>JAYVDT010000483.1:0-3123 GCA_043749265.1 Rhodanobacteraceae bacterium
TTAAGGTGTATGGGTGAGGCTGATTTCGCTAACATAAGCATCGACCACATCATGATCCCTGTTGTTATTCACCACTCCGTCCAACTGAATGAGTGCGCTGAAATTTCCGCTGTCGGACACGTTTCCGCCGGTGCCGCTGTTGGGGTGGAAGTTCACTGGCGTAGTCGTTGCATCGAAAACGAGATTTTGGAAAGTCACCGTGCCGTCTCCATTGCGAAGGAATGTCCAAGCAATGTGGTGCCAGCCAGTAAACGAGGGATTGCTCGACCCTGCCCATGGCTGTGAGAACTGCTTGCGATTACAGGGCACATAGGGAGTCTGTTGTCCGTTGTGGACACCTCCGTCCAGGTGGATCCAGCCACCCGTCGCGTCATCAAATACGCCCCAGAAGCCGGTTCCATTCTGCATGTTAAAGGCACACTCGGTATAAAACTTGGTCCAAATGCCATTGGCGGTGTACTGAGCATCCATCTCGAACGCCTGATGAGCCGTGGGGTCCGGAAGATAAACATACTCGTCCAGCGTCCAGTGCGAATCAACTGCGCCTTGCGGCGTACTCGAAGGGCTTTGTCCCCGGAACAACACATTTGATGGATTGCTACCTTGAACTTGGGTGAAGTGGACGGAGCGCCCGTTCAGAGTCAGATTGCCTTGATTCTGCAAAAAACCGCCCTCGTAGATAGGCTGAATCTGCGTGCTCAGCGGATTTGTGGGATTAAGTCCTTGTACGCCTCCTCCACAAGGATTTGCCACCCAAAGCAAATCCGGTTGAGGGTTGCAATTGTTTTGCGAATTGTCGATCGGCAACTGGTCCAGATCGCATTGAGCAGTTCTGGAGTTGGCGCAGTTCTCAGCGACGTTGTAAGTCACGTTGCTGACGCTGCTAACAGAACCTTGGGAATCGAGCGCCTGCACCGTCAGAACGTGACCCCCGTTCGGGAGGACATAGACGGCGTCGACGCTTCCGCCAAGCACGTCGCCTAGCTTGTAGCCGTTGTCCCAGATCGCTAGTTGGTTCGCGTTACCGGCTGAGGCGGTGATCCTCACGGCACTGATGCTGGTCGACCGGGGAGCGGGATTCAGAATGTTGACTGAACCCGAGGGCTGAGAATTAGTGACGTTGTATCCGACGCTACTCCAGTCCAGAACTTGTCCATTGTTCGAAACCGCCAAGATCGTAGTCGTGTGCCAGCCCTTGGATAGAACAGAACTAGTGTTCATTTGATTTGAGAAGAAATCGCCCAACTTCCCGCCGTTGTCCCATACTTCGAGATGGAAGGGAACGTTTTCATTGGCAGAGGCCGAAATCGGCACAGGACCGGATACGGTCGAACTCACTTGCGGGCTGGAAATAGTAACGCTCCCCGCGATGGCGGAAGATACTGATAGGACTAGCCCGCAAAGTCCTAGTAGGGTTCCCCGTAAATGGGGCAGTGAAAGGTGTCTCATTAAGTGAATCTCCTGGTGAGTGAGTGCAACCACAAAAATCGTCGCCGCGCTGGGAGGCTAAAGCAAACTTAGCCCCGGGAGAGCTTTAGGCACGATTGATCTTGGCTTGAAAATGATAATAGCCAAAAAAACCGCCCAGCGGGCGCGTTTTTATTGATTCCTTGGCAACATTTCGACGTTGCACGGCATCCTAGTAGTTTCTTCCGCCGAATGGCAATTTATTCCCTCGAGTTGGGAATATTTTCCCTAGGAGCTTGTTAAATTAGGTTCCGTGCGCGCTCGGTTTAAGACTTTTCGGGTGCGTTGTTCGTCTTTGAATCATGCGCGGTGATGAGCGGTTTCAGGACGAGATGTTCAGTTGTGTGACGTTGGAGCATCGTGTTCCTCAGGATCATCCTTTGCGGGAGATCCGCAAGCTGACGGATGCGGTTCTGGTCTCTCTGAACGCGGAGTTCGATGCGTTGTACTCGGCGTCGGGCCAGCCTTCGATCGCGCCCGAGTATGTGCTGCGGGCGATGTTATTGCAGGCGTTCTACTCTGTCCGGTCGGAGCGGCAGCTGGTCGAGCAGTTGCACTATAACCTGCTCGACCGCTGGTTCGTCGGCCTGAGCATGGACGACAAGGTGTGGAACCACACCGTGTTTTCCAAAAACTGCGATCGCCTGCTCACGTCCGAGGTCGCGCAGCAGTTCTTCGCCGAGGTCAACCGGCTGGCGCGGCGCTTCATATCCGACCAGCACTTCACCGTCGACGGCACGCTGATCCAGGCATGGGCTTCGCAGAAGAGCTTCCGAAAGAAGGATGGATCGGACGATGGCGACGGCACCAACTTCCATGTGCAGAGGCGATCGAACGAGACCCACCAATCGACCACCGACCCGGAGGCGCGGCTCTACAAGAAGAGCTACGGCAAGGAGTCGAAGCTGGCGTATCTCGGTCATGCGCTGGTGAAGAACCGCAACGGCCTGATCACCGCCGCGATGGCCACCTAGGCCGATGGACATGCCGAGCGCGACGCCGCTCTGTTGATGCTAGGCCAGCGGCAGAAGAACAGCTCAAGACGCATCACGGTGGGTGCCGACAAGGCTTATGAAGCGAAGAGCCTTCATCGCCGGAACGCGTGCTCTGAACGTTACCGCACATGTGCAGAAGAAAGACAAGGGGCGCCGCTCGAACCTGGACGCGAGAACCAACCCGGCACCCCGGCTACGCCACCCCTCTTAGCCGCCGCTGGGCTGATCGAGAAGACCTTCGGCTGGTTGAAGCAGACTGGCCCGCTCGCCCAAGTCAAGCTGCGCGGACGGGCCAAGGAGTGTTCAACCGGCAACTCGAAGACTCCGACCAGCCCCTGAATGCCACTGGAAACAGCTTAGTTCAAAGATCAAATGTCGAAAACTTCGTCAGAAAAGACGCACGCCCCAGCTATTTCAACAAAGCTCCCAGGAAATCCTGAGCAATGCCCGCTTATAAAAACGGTCAGGTCGATTGCTAATAATTTTGTGCAAATATCTCTCATGTTTGGGACAAGTCAGGTGTCAATCCCCTGACGTTACGGTCAAAAAACCGGACTAGCATTACCTAAGGCCGACCTAGCAAATCCTTGAGAGGAATATTAAATGACCTACTTCCTGCAACCCAGCCATGAATAATTCCGGCAGGATTACAGGGAGAATG
>JAYVDT010000484.1:0-10210 GCA_043749265.1 Rhodanobacteraceae bacterium
CATCTCCATCAGGTCCGGGCGATTGCCGTTCGTGCGATTTTTGTACGTCGGCGGCATCAGCGAAACCATGTTGATCCAAAGCTTGCCCGCATGGCCCACGGTCACCAGCAGATGATTCTCTGCCGAAGGCTCGACCTTCCCGGACGTCAGGGTGAAATCAAACTTCTTCCACTCCGTCCCAACCCCCGGCACTGTGGCTGACGCGACAGACTTTCCCGTAACGTCGTTTATCAGCGAGACGCTGACAGGTCCTACTGCGTCCGTGTCCACCTTGGCATAGAGCGAGCCCTTGTAAACCGTTCCCGGCCGCACCGCCATGCCCCAGTAACCTTCGTTTCGCACACCAGCCGGATGCGCCGCATCGGCGGCCTTCACGTCCACGAGCAGGCTACTGTCCAGCGCCCCGCTCGGCCCCGTGGTCGTATCCAGCGCCATCGTCGCAGAGGACTCGCCGGCCTGCTCTACGTTCCAATGTGCGATCCCGCCAAATCCATGGTCCTGGAATGTGCGGTTCCTCACCATCTCCGCGTACAAACCGCCGTCGTAGCTATAGTTGATCTCTTCCGTCATCAACCCATACAGCGTAGGACTCACCGAGTGCACCGGTTTATCGAGCTGCACGGAGAGAACGGCCGGCCCCTGCGCCCGACCAGTTATCGTCCCCAAAGCCAACGCGACCACGGTGAGAAGAATTTTCTGAGTAGAACCGTTCAACCGCTTCATTTTTGCCATCCTGATTGCTCTCCCCCAAAACGTGCACCCATCTTCTCACGGTGATGGATCAGGCTCTCCCCCGTACGCGTCATTTCCTATACCCACCCCGTAAGGGTCCAATACACTTAACCCTAATCAGAGAAACCACGGGCCGAGCGCCGAGTCCGATAAGCAATACCAGGAGAGTTACATGAAGTCCCCGATCCTGCTGGCACTCCTTGCGCCCCTGGCGCTGGCGGCCATGCACCAGGCAAGTTCCGCGCAAACATCCCAGGCCACGGTAGCCACCGTAGCCAGCGCCGCCAATGCGCCGTCTTTCGAGTTCAAAACCGCATCTCGCGTCTCTTTCGAACCTGCCTCTTCGTCCTCCGCGCCTGCCTTTAGCGCCCCCGCACCCGCCAGCGCCACGCCATCCACGCCTGGGGACAAAGATCGCATCGTCCACACCAACCGGCGACCCTTCCGCTCCGGTGCCATCTCCGCCAAGGTAGGCATTCCTGGTATCGGCTTCGACCTCGCCACCCCGCTCAACAGCTTTCTGAACCTCCGCGGAGGGGCGCAGTTCTTCGACCACACTGCCAACCCCAGCGCCAACGGTATTCACTCCACCGGAAACATTACCTTTCAGAACGTCGCTGCGATGATCGACATTTTTCCTTTCCGCAATAATTCTTTCCACCTCTCGCCCGGCATTACACTCCACAATGACACCCACCTCACCTCCTCCTTATACGTCCGTGGCGCTCACTCCTTCACGCTGGGCGACACTACCTACCTGAGCGATCCCTCCAATCCCATCTACGGCGATGCTCACCTCTTTTTGGGTGGCAAATATGCCCCCCGCTTCACCATCGGCTGGGGAAATATGCTCCCCCGGCGCGGCGGTCACTTCTCCATCCCGTTCGATATTGGCTTCCAATACATCTCCAGCCCCACGCTCGACCTTCAACTTCACGGCAACGCCTGTGACAACCAGGGCGATTGCGGAGACATAAACTCTCTGGACGGCCCACAGAACATCCATCAGGAGGTCCTCAAGCTCAATCAGCAAATCTCTGCCCTGCGCTTCTATCCGATCGTCTCCATCGGCTTCAGCGTCAGCTTCGGACACTAGTCTTTCGACAAAATTATGCAGCGGGTAGAATATGGTCACGTAGTTCGATCATGAAAACCCTGCACCCGACGCAGCGCGCTCTCACATTCTTCGCCCTGCTGGCGATCTTTCTTGCCGCGCCCATCGGCCGCGCCGCCAGCAAAAATCGTTCCTCGGACCCTGAGCCAGAGGTCGTCCACACCGCCGCCGGCACCACCGAAGTCGGCACCCTCTCCGCGGTTCCCTACCGCATCGACATTCCCGCCAACTGGAACCACGGCCTCGTCGTCTACTTCCACGGCTACGCGGAAGGCCCGTTCACCTACCGGGTCTACGGCCCACTCAACGACCAGACGCAGCCCCTCTTCGATCGTGGCTACGCCATCATCCAGTCCGGCTTCAGTACCCCGGGCTGGGCGCTTGCGGAGGCCTACCCGGAGACTGAACAACTCCGCCTCTACTTCATGAAGCGGTATGCCCAGCCCGCCACCGGCAAAGCCGCCGCCAAGACCATGGAGACGATCGCCGCCGGCGGCAGCATGGGCGGCGCCCTCGTCGTGGCCGCCCTGGAACTGAACCCCAAGCCCTACTCCGGCGGGCTCAACCTCTGCGGCTCCATCGGCCCCACCGACCTGGCTTTCCAGCGGCGATTCGCATGGCGCGCTGCCTTCGATTTCTACTTTCCCGGCCTCCTCCCCACCCTGGTTCCAACCCCGCCGGATTATCAGGAGTCGCGCTCCCTGCGCTTTCGCGTCGCCGAAGCCCTGAAAAACAACCAGGCCGCCGCATCCTCACTCCGAGCCCTTACCAGCCTGCACTCGGATCGCGAAGTCGCAGAAGCGATGGTGTACTTCACCTATGTCATCGCTGATATGCAACACCGCGCCGGCGGCAACCCCTTTGATAATCGCAATTTTCTCTACACCGGCACCAGCCCCACCAGCTCTGCCTCAGACAACGCGCTTAACGATGGCGTCCACCGTTACGCCGCCGACCCCCACGCCCGCGAGTATCTTCTGCACCACTACACTCCGACCGGCCGCCTTACCCACCCTATGCTCTCGCTCCACACCACCTACGATCCCCGCATACCCGGAAATACCCTGACCATTTACGCCGAACAGGTCGCCATCGCCGGCTTCTCCGACAACCTCGTCCAGCAGTACGTTCACCGCGACGGCCACTGCACCTTTACCTCAGAAGAGGTAGGCCACACGTTCGACGAACTCATCCAGTGGATCCACACCGGCCACCATCCCGTCGCGGGCCTGTTGCCCCTGCCCCCCAACCACAATCCTGCCGTCACACCACCGCCACCAGCACCCCATGAGCAGCATCCCACCATCCTCCCCGAAGTCAGGCCGAAGCCCCCCTCAACTTCATCGAGCGCACTGCATCAAATGCAGTAAGAGGGTCCCAGCCAATGGTAGAGGCAGCAAATATGAGAGCTGGAAGCAGCATCCTGTTCACCCTGCTCCTGTCAGGATTATCAGGATTGATAGGATTGACAGGTTGCAACCCCAACCCGCCCGCCCCCCCGGCCCAACCGCCGCAAGCCCCTCAGACTCGATCCTCCACCAGCGTCCAGGGCGACTTCAACATCCCCGCTCCAGCCGGCGACGAAAACGCCAGTTACCAGTCCTCCTCTCGCCAACGCCAACGCCGACGCCGGCCCCACAGCCGGCCTGCCGGCAACTCGCAACCCGGCGTCTTCGACTTCTACCTCCTCACCCTCTCCTGGTCCCCCGAGTTCTGCGCCACCCACAACTCCAGCCCCGAGTGCGCCGCGCACCCCGGCTTCGTCGTCCACGGCCTCTGGCCCCAAAACAACGACGGCACCTACCCGGAAAACTGCTCCAATAACCCCGGTCCGGCCAACCCCGCCCAGTACACCAATCTGCTCCCCACCGTCTCGCTCATTGCGCACGAATGGGCCACCCACGGAACCTGCTCCGGCCTGGCCCCCGACGTTTACTTCCACCAGATCGGCACCATCTTCCACAGCCTGAGGATTCCCCCGGGCTTCATCCACACCAGCCAGCCCACCACCATGCCACCCAGCGCGATCATCGACCAATTCGCCGCCGCCAACCTCGGCCTGCCTAAAGCCAGCCTCGCCCTGAGCTGCGGTAATAATCACCTGACCGCCGTAGAAGTTTGCCTGTCCAAATCCCTAATCCCCGAAGCATGCCAGAACGTCCACACCTGCGGCGCCACGGTTGTGAAAATCACCCCGCAGTAGCCTTACGCCAAAGCCCGCCAGCCGATATCACGGCGAAACTGCATGCCTTCGAATTCGATCTCATCTAGCGCCCCGTATACCTTCGCCAACGCATCTTTCAGGTCGTCTCCCATGCCGGTAACTGCGAGCACGCGTCCGCCAGCGGTCACCAGTTCTCCGTCATTTGTTCGTGCCGTGCCGGCGTGGAACACCTGTACGTCCGCGGGCACGCTTAGTTCGCCCGAAATCAACTTACCCGAAACGTACTTTGCCGGATATCCGCCACTGGCCGCGATCACGCACGCGCTCGCCCCGGCCTTCAGCTTTACCGGTACCTCCGCCACCCGTCCCTCCACCGCAGCCTCCAGCAACTCGCACAGGTCTGTCTCGAGCCGAAGCATCACGGCTTCCGTCTCCGGATCTCCGAATCGCGTGTTGAACTCCAGCACCTTCGGCCCCTCCGAAGTCATCATGAAACCCGTAAACAGAACCCCCTGAAACGGCGTCCCCTCAGCTTTCATCCCATCCACCACCCGCTGCGCAACTGACTCCAGCATCCACACTGCCGTCTCCGCCGTCACCAGATCGTCGGTCGAATAAGCCCCCATCCCACCTGTGTTCGGCCCCGTATCCCCCTCGCCTACGCGCTTATGATCCTGCGCGAACGCCAGCGTCACCGCCTTCGCGCCATCGCAAATCGCAAAGTAAGAAATCTCCGGCCCCGTCAGCATCTCCTCCAGTACCAGGCTCTCCACCTTTGAGCCCAGCAGCGCTCCATCGAACATCTCCGCGGCCGCCGCACATGCCTCTCCGTGCGAATCGCACAGAACGACACCCTTGCCCGCGGCCAATCCATCGGCCTTCGCGACAACCCTCGGGCCAAACTTTTGCAGCGCATCCTGAACCTCGGAGGAGGACTTGCAAACCGCATACGCCGCCGTAGGAATGCCCCAGCGGCCCATAAAGTCTTTGGCAAAACTCTTGCTTGACTCAAGCTGAGCCGCTGCCTGTGTCGGCCCGAAGACCCGAACCCCGCGCTCCTGCAGAGCATCCACCACACCCGCCGCCAGCGGAACTTCTGGCCCGATGACCACCAGTCCCGGATCCTCTACACCCACCAAAGCCGTCACGCTCGCAGCAGATGCCACATCGACCGGCACGCATCGCGCCAAAGCCTCGATCCCGCCATTGCCCGGAGCGCACACCACTTCCGTTACCCGCGCACTCTTTTTCAACGCCCAGACCAGCGCATGCTCGCGCCCGCCCCCACCGATTACCAATACCTTCATCTTTTTCCACTTTCCCAGTTCGAATTACTTGGTGACCGGGAAGATTCTTACATCCCCCGCAACCTCAGGCGACAAGTCAATCGCCTCGGAAGAAGAGCCGATCTTCACCGAATACCCCTGCTGCTCGCTGTGCTTTCTGACCTCCAGCGTGGCCCCGGGAGTCATTCCGCAAGCCTCCATGAGCCTCAAGTTGTTGGAATCCCGGTCGGACACGCTATCGATAATGAACGTCCCATCCCGCGCCACCTCCGTCAGCAAAATGGAGGTCTGATCCACTAGCTCCCCTTCCAGGGTCGGGATGGAATGTCCATGCGGATCAATCTTCGGGTGTCCTAACTTGGCCGCGATACGCTCTTCAAACCGCTCCGAGATGAAGTGTTCCAGACGTTCCGCATCGTCGTGGACTTCTTCCAAGGGGTAGTCCAGTACCTCATACAAAAATGTCTCCAGCAGCCGATGATGCCGCAACACCTCCAGCGCTCGGCGTCGTCCGGCTACTGACAACCGCACCCCCCTATGCAGCTCATAGACCACCGGCGGCAACGGCAAAGCCGCAAGTTTCTGCAGCATATTCGTGACAGAAGCCGGAGCCACGCCCAACCGGTCTGCCAGCGACTTGCTGTTGACTCGATTCTCCTGCGGGCCGCCAAGCGACAGAATCGCCTTCAGGTAGTTGTCCACGGACTCCGTATTGAAATTTGCCCGACGACGCACCTGCACCTGAATCCTCCGCCTCCCACTGGGGACGCTCTTTTAGTTTGACCCATAAAGCACAATTAGGTATACCTAATAAATAGGTAAGCCTAAATTGCAGGAACGTCAAACTGCTGCACTGGACGATGGGGAGGGTAATGAACGATCTTTCAACATCGCGAGTCCCATCCGCCAATCCTGACGAGGCCGTCGCGGTCGAGCTTCCCCTGCAACCACCTCCCCTGCCCCAACGGCCTCCCTCCTCCCCAACCTTCCGCCGCAACCAAATGTGGACCTACTTCGGCCCGGCTTTCGTCGCCTCCGTCGCCTACATCGACCCCGGCAACTTCGCGACCAACATCCTTGGCGGCACGCAGTTTGGATACCGCCTCCTCTGGGTCCTGCTGTGGTCCAATGCCATGGCAATCCTGATCCAGTACCTCTCCGCCAAACTGGGCATAGTCACTGGCCTCACGCTCCCGCAAAACTGCCGACGTCACTTCAGCCGCGCCAGTACCCTCACCCTCTGGGCTGCTGCGGAGGTTGCCGCCATCGCCACCGATCTGGCGGAGTTTCTGGGCGCAGCTCTTGGGCTCGACCTCCTCTTTGGCCCCATCCTCTACGCCCATGGCTGGAGTCCCAAAGCCACGCTCCTGCTCGCGGCCTGCATCTCCACGGTGCTGGTCTTCGGGATCCTGGCGCTGGATCTCGCCGGCCACCTGTGGCTGGAGCGAGCCATCATCACCCTCGTCGCCGTTATCGGCCTGTGTTACGGGTTTGAGGTCTTCCTCGTCCACCCGGACTGGCATAAGGCCTTCCTCTCCACGCTCATCCCGACGCTCGATGGCAGTTCCCCTGCCAACTTCCGCGACTCCATCTATGCCGCCGTCGCCATGCTGGGTGCAACCGTCATGCCACACGTCGTGTACCTCCACTCGGCTCTGGTGCAACCGCGCCTCAAGGAACTTACGGGCACCTCCGTCCCTTCGATCGAAGCTGTGACAAGCGCCACGCACGACCCACCGCCGCGCCCACGGCGCTCCATCCTGAGCCGTTTCCTCCACTACGAACTCATCGACGTCTTTGTCGCCATGAACGGCGCGTGGCTCATCAACTCGGCGATGATCGTCATGGCCGCCGTAGCCCTCACACACGTTGGTGCCTCCACCGCGCTCGTGCAGGACCCAATCCGTGAGGCTTATCGAACGCTCGGCCCTCTGCTCGGCTCCTCTGCCGCCGTCATCTTCGCCGTGGCGCTCCTGGCGTCCGGGCTATCCAGTTCGACCGTCGGCGTCATGGCCGGACAGGTCATCATTGAAGGCTTCCTCGACGTCAAGTTCCCCATCTACCTAAGGCGTCTGATTACCATCATCCCGGCCATCGCAATCATCGCCGTCGGGCTGGAACCCTTTCGGATCCTGGTCCTCTCGCAGGTGGTCCTCAGCTTTGCATTACCCTTCGCGCTCATTCCCTTACTCATCCTGACCAGCCGCACAAAGGTCATGGAAAGCTTCGCCAGTGCCCGGCGCACGCGCATCGCGGGCTGGGCTGTCGTAGCGATCATCCTTGTCCTGAACGCAATCCTGCTCGGCCAGCTTGCACACGACTCATTCTTCGCCGGCCACGCCTAGGCCATTCACTGCCCTTCCGCAGCGCAGGCATTGCAGTTCCTGGCGGCCTACTCTGCGCCTTCCACCAGAAATTGTTCCAACTTCTCATCCTTCATCGTGTAAGTCGAGACCGTCACCGTCTCACCACCGGCAAACGTAACGTCAAACTGCCGTGCAAACATGCCTCCGCGCAGGCTCTCCCGGCGCTGCACCACGGTCGCAACCTTCCCCAGCGGCTTCAAACTGGTGCTGAAGTCATCCAGCGTGTCGGCTGAAAAGTAAAAGTTCGCATCCGGCGTGAACTGTTGCCGGTCGACAGTTCCATTCTGCAGCCCGGTCAAAATCGCCTGAACCTGCTTCTCCTGCGGTTTGGCCACGGCGCTTGTCGCCTTTGCCGGCTCCATCAGAATCTTCCCCACCGAACTGGCGATCTTGTCTGCCGCGGAGCTGGCCTCCTGGTTGGTCAGGACGGCAATCGCCACATGCTGGTCCGGAAGGATCATGTTCTCGGCCACAAAACCTCCGACCTCTCCCGAGTGCTCCAGCACGCGTCTCCCGTTCTGAGTGAAGACGGAAATTCCCAACCCATACCGCGTCGGCTTGCCATCTTTCAGTGGCACGGCTGTCTCAAAGGCATCGTAAGAAGCAGGTTTGAGCAGCGTCCGGTTGATGATGGACAGATCCCACTTCAGTAACTCCCCCACCGGCATCGCCAGGTTCCCATCGCCGAAGTACCACCCCGGCGCCTCCAGCACGGCCGTCCGCAAGGGCGCCAGCGCATGTCGCTCGTACCCCAGCGGCTCGACGCGGTCGCGCTCCGTATCCAGGTTGAGCGCGTTAATGCCCAGCGGCTTCAGGATGCGGCTCCGCAGAAAATCTGCGTACCCCATACCGCTCGCCTTCTCGACGATCAGCGCGGCCAGCACGAAGTTCGTATTGCTGTACTGCCACTGCGTCCCGGGCTCAAAGTCCAGCGGCTTGCCTGCCCATTCACGTACCAGCTTTGCCGGGTCTATCGGGTTCATCCATGCTGGAATCGTGTAGTCCTGCGGCGCGTAATCTTCGTATCCGGAGGTGTGCGAGAGCAGCTCGCGAATCGTCACGTCCCTGGCCCGCGTCAGCTCCGGATAAAAACGGCTGACAGGATCATCGAGCTTCAGCCTGCCGTCTTCCGCCAGCAGCAGAACACACACCGCCGTGAACTGCTTGGAGATCGACCCGACCGGATAGCTCATCGCCGCCGTGGCTTTCAACTCCGGCTTCAGCCTCGCATCGCCAAAGGCGCGCGTGTACACGATGCGGCCACCCTGAACCACGCCCACAGAGGCACTCGGCACGCCGGTCTTATCGACTACCTGCTGGATCGCCGCGTCGATCCTGTCCTTTTGGTCCGCCGTGAGATCCTGCGCCCCGGCCGTAGCCACCGCAAACAGAAGAGTTCCAGCAAGTGTCGTCAAACGCATTATTTACCTCGCGTTTATCTTCGCACGATCACGGCTAAGCCAAGCCCTCGGAGCGACCTAAATACAGCTTCCAGCCGCCACGTCTTCACGCGGCAGGAACAGCGTAAAGATGGTCCCATGGTGCACCGGATGCTCCGACGACCGGACGCTCAAACGGCCCTGGTGACGGTCCACGATTCCCGCAGAGATCCACAGCCCAAGCCCTGTGCCCTGCAGATCCTTAGTCGTATAAAACGGCTCGAAGATGCGTGCAGCCACCTCGCGGCTCATGCCATGGCCGGTATCGGCGATCGTGATGCGCACGCCATCGCGGATAACATCGCCGCGTGAATCCTTGCCTCGATGAGCGCGAAGGATCAACCGGCCGCCCTTGCGCATCGCATCGATGGCATTTGCAATCAGATTATTCAGCACCTGGCGGATGTCATTCTCAAAGCACGTCACCTGCATTTGCGTGTCGTACCGCGCATCCACCTTGATATTCGAGTTCGCAAGTCGTCCCGTATACAGTTGGACCACCGCATCGACTAGCTCCGCCGGCGTAACCTGCGTCTGGTTGACGGCCTGCCGATGGAAGCGCAGCGACTGCGTCGCAATCTGCGACACGCGCGACAACTCCGCCTGCGCCATGTGCACCCAGACCTTCAGCGGCTCCGGCAAATTCTCATCGAACGCGATCAGGTACAGCAGGTTGGTAATGGCCTCCAGCGGATTGTTGATTTCATGCGAAATCGAACTTGCCAGTCGCCCCACTGCAGCAAGCTTCTCGCTCTGAATCAGCGCCACCTCCGCCCGCTTCTGATTCGTAATCTCAATCGACGCGGTGGAGATGGCACGAACGTTGCCGTCCTCGTTATAAACCGGCGAGTAGTTGACGCTCCATGAGCGCTTCTCTCCCGGCCTCGCCGCCAGCTCGCCTTCCAACAGATAATCGCGGATCGACTTGCCGCCCGCCACCGAATTCAACAGCCCAATGAGTTCCGGAATTCCCTCTGGCGGAGCGATCTCACTCAGCTTGCGACCGAGAACATAATCTCGAGGATAGCCAAGCATCTCGGCCTCGTGATCATTCAAATTCAGAAAACGGAAGTCCACCGGATCAAGCAGCGCCAGGCCAACGGGCGTCG
>JAYVDT010000485.1:0-3092 GCA_043749265.1 Rhodanobacteraceae bacterium
GACATGCCATCTGAACACTAACCATATGTATTGATTCGCCTAATGCAGGACTCCAGTTAATGGAAGTTACCGAAAGCACACAATCTTCGAGGCTAAGCGGTTACCAAAGACTTCTCGACACGATGCTTTATCTCATTAGTGTGGTGGCATAGTTTTTCGGTCAAGTCAAGCGCACGCGGAATAACTACTCTCGGTGTGGTCCTGGTTCGCGAGACTTTTAGACATCAGGTCACAGTGAGAAGGCCATAGCAATCGAATCGTCCGATCGCAGCTATAAGAGATAACCGGGATCAGATTAGCCAAAACTTAATTTCTCGCGACGCATCTGCACCGTGCGTTGCTCGGCTGAGCTCGCCACGAATTAGATAACTAGTAGTTAGTCTTGTTCTTCTTTCTGCCAGAGGCCTCTATGCATAACTCGTTCTGCAGCTTGCAGCCACGCACTCGCCTATACGTCTCAGTCATTCAATCCTATCAATCGAATCATAAATCCTTCTGCGACCGCAGGGGATTCAGCGCGCTGGCCAACCGCACGTCACTCCTGCTCAATAATCTTGGGCACTCTCCCTAAGCGCGATCGGCACCATTAACCGAAACCAGCGTTAAGGTAGATCTCTGTTGTCATCCTTTTCATGTTTCTTACCATCGCTCTTGGAGAATCCGAGTGAAAGTCCTAAAGATACCTGCTCTTTCCATTGCGTTACTAACTTGCACGCTATCCACAGGGCTAAATTCAATACCCGCTGCGATAGCCCAAATGACTCAATCTGCCGAACCGCAGGCAACTACACCTGCCGGTTCCCCCCAAGCCAGCCGCATGAAAACCATCACCAACGCTCAGCGTGATGCGGCTGCAGCCAAGGCGCGCGCTGAACGAGTGGCTCTACGCAGAGCTGCTAAGGAAGCGGGTGCACAACGCATGACTAAACCTGTCAGTGCAGGTACGCTTAACCCAAAACTACAAGGTGCTGCTGTCTCTACGCAGTTATTGATAGCTCCGGCTAATCTGGCTTCTGCAGCGGCTTCGGTTGGGAGCAGCGCCATGACGGCAGGTGTTCCGGTCGGCATCCCCGGGGCGGCGCCGTTACCTAATGGTTGCCAACCTGGCATCCTGGACTACTTCAATTGCGGAAATTACGCCAACAGCCCGCTACCAGAGATCACCCTCAACGCCACGGGTAATCCGATGCTGGATGCGAACGGTAACCCGGTTCCTGTTTTACATACTGGTCTTCGCAAGTTCGTCAACAAACTCGCAGGCGTAGGCGCGGGCAACAAGAATGAACTCGGCAACTATATCCCGATTGCGAAAGCTTCGAGCTACCCCGAAAAAAATGGCACCAGTTCTGACTACTACCATATCGAGTTGCAACGTTACACGCAGACCCTGCATTCTGACCTTCCACCAACACTTCTTCAAGGCTACCGGGACGCTGCAAATAATGGCGCAGCCTCCTACTTGGGACCCATAATTTTTGCGCGACGTGACGTTCCAGTGCGCGTCAAGTTCACGAATAGTCTGCCTTCGGCTGCACAGGGCAAGTCGTTTATTCCCATGGACCTGACGATGAAAGGAGCTGGCAACGACGCCAACGGTATCCCCTATCCCCAGAATCGCGCACTGCTTCATCTACATGGCGGCGTAACCCCCTGGATCAGCGATGGCACCCCCCACCAGTGGATCACGCCTGCGGCTGATGGCAAGAAAGGTGTCAGTCAACGGAACGTTCCAGATATGCCGGATCCGGGTGTTGGCTCAGACACGTGGTACTGGACCAACCATCAGAGCTCACGAATGATGTGGTACCACGACCACTCCTACTCGATGACGCGGCTTAATGTTTATGCAGGAGAAGTTGCGCCTTACATTTTGACTGAGAAAGCCGAAGACGACCTTATCGCCAGCCACCTTCTTCCCAATCAGTCAGGCATCGATAACTCCGGAGTTGAAGCTTACAAGTATGGAATTCCTCTGGTTATTCAGGATAAGACCTTCGTTCCACCGACGGATAAGACCGTAACGAATCCAGTTCTTCTTGGAAGCGGCGCACAAACGGCTTATTCGATGAATCAGTTGATGGCGGAAGATCCAACCTGGTTTGGGCAGACTAACCTGAGTGCAGGTCCGGTTATTTCAACCAGCGACGGCGTGAACGATACCATCATGGGGCAGTTTGGACAGCTTTGGTTCCCCCACGTTTTCATGCCGAATCAAAACGCTAACATAACGAGCGGTGTGAACAACTACGGGAGATGGGACTATGGCGCCTGGGTGTGGCCTCCGGTAACGGGGCTAACGCACAAGCCGCTCGCGACTACCGACCCTGTTAGCAAGCTGCCGATCGTTATTCCTCCATTTCCGAATCCATCGGCAGTCCAGGAAGCTTTCATGGATACACCACTCGTCAATGGAACACCCTATCCAACGCTAACGGTAGGAAAGAAAGCCTATCGTTTCCGCGTCCTCAACGCGGCCAACGAACGGCATTGGAACCTGCAGTTTTACTATGCAGTGAATGCGGCTGGAAATCCCTGCAAAGGTAGCTTTGCCGCCTCTGCATGTACAGAGGTAAAGATGATTCCGGCAACGCCCAGTCCCAATCTTCCGGCAACGTGGCCGGTGGATGGACGCCCGGGAGGCGTACCAGATCCGTTGCTCGCCGGTCCGGATATTCTGCAGATCGGAAACGAAGGGGGTTTACTTCCCGCCTCGGTGGCCATTCCAAGCCAACCTATTAATTATGAGTACAACCGGCGCGTAATTACTGCGCTGAATGTGAGCAATCATGCGCTGTTGATTGGACCGGCTGAACGTGCCGACATCGTGGTTGACTTCACCGGAGTTCCTGACGGTGCGGTACTGATCATGTACAACGATGCACCGGCACCTGACCCTGGCTTCGACACCCGCCTTGACTATTACACGGGAGATCCGGACCAGAGCGGAAGTGGCGGAGCTCCTACCACTTTGCCGGGCTATGGTCCTAACACGCGCACTGTAATGCAGTTCGTGGTGAGCGCGTCTGCAGACGCGTCGAATAATACTTTCAGTGCGTCCGCCTTCGATGCCGCGCTGAGTCATGGCGTGTATG
>JAYVDT010000486.1:0-10146 GCA_043749265.1 Rhodanobacteraceae bacterium
AGGGTATTGGCCCGCAAGGGAAGCCGTCCCACAACAACACTTTGCTACAACCACTACAAAAAACACTACAGTGGCGAAAAAGATGGTTAGCCGTTTCGGGCTGGCCATCTCTTAAGGCCCTTAGAATGAGATTGGTGAGGAGGAGGGGACTTGAACCCCTATGCCTTGCGGCGCTAGCACCTCAAGCTAGTGCGTCGCATTGGCTTTCTTCGATGAACATAAACAAAGGTGACGTTGTGCGGCTGGAAATTGCCATCCGATACCGAACCCGCGTTTCGCAGACCATCAACGTTGATCTCGGACCGTTGGAATCTCTACTCCGTTGTACGGAGTCTAGCCCAAGCGGTGCTTGGTTTCGGGTACGTTGCGCTTTAGATTCTGAATCATCTCGGCGCAAAACTGCTCCGCGACCTGCTCAGTCGAGACGGCCCGCGCCGTCTTCGGGCTGACCTGGGCGTTCATGCTCATGTCCACACGACGCAACGTAGAGGGCTTCACTGATTTTTCCTTGGCGATAGGCATGGTCTAAACCCTCCTTGATGGCGTTGAACAACTCTTCTTGAGGATATTGCACGCTCTTGAGATAAGCAATATCAGACGGAAAGGCCTCGGCTTCGTGTCCTGTATTGTTCAGGACGAGGAACGCGGCTTGCGGGCTTTCTACGAAGAACCTCTGGCAGCGCAGGAACGTCTTGAGGGCGTCCCGGTGCATCCGCAGATGGCCTTCGATGGATACGGTACGGCCCTCCACCAGCGACCGGGGCAGTACGCCGTCCAGATAGGCTTCGACCGGATGCCGATGGACGAAGATCACAATCACCCGCAGACCGGCATCCAGCGCCAGCGTCACCTTTGCCTTAGCCGAGGACAGGCTACTAAAGTTGCTGTCGTAGACGACAGCGGCCTCAGAGATGAGCCCGCTGGTCTGTGAACTCGTCCGAATTGCAGTCGTCTTTCCGACACCCGTTCCACCGGCAGTGAAGAGCGCATCGCCCAGGACCGGGCCGGAGAGGATGCGCTTGTAGACCTCATCCGCAACGTAAGCCGCCGACCGTTGGACGGCGAGGGCGAACAGCAATCGGCTTTGCAGGGAAGCGGTGTAGTCAGGAAAGAGCTCCCGAGCCAAGTCCGTCCCAACGACAACTCCAAACCGCTCCCGATATTGCTCGATGAGGCCATCGAGTTCCAACTCCACCCGCTCGACAGTACGAGCTTCGACGGCCTGAGCCTCGGGAGACAAGCCGTCCATTTGTGCGATCTTCATGCGACCACCATAGGCCTATTCAGCACCGCCAGGGCGTTCTGTAGGGTCGTGTGATCGAGATGGGCATACCGGGAGGTCATGGCGATAGTTTTATGCCCAGCCGCCTCTTGAATGACCTTGAGATTGACCCCAGCTTGAGCCAACCGGCTGCAAAACGTGTGCCGGAGATCGTGCCAGCGAAAGTTGTTTAACTTCGAGTGCTTTAGGGCCTCAAACCACCACGTACGGTTCTCCCGAATATTGAAGACCCGTTCGCTGGTCGCCATCACGCGGAGTTCTTTCATGGTCGCGAGCGCCGTATCGTTCAAGTGGATTGTCCGTGGACTTCCATTCTTTGTGTTGTTCGCCATCAGGGTCCGCGATGCGAAATCGACATCCGTCCAGAGGAGCCCGTACTGCTTTCCCTTCCTCATTCCGGTATTGAGCGCGATCACCAACTCCGGCATATGGTGAGGGAATCGACGCACGATTTCCGAGCGCAACCGCTCCTCCTCAGCCGCCAGCAGGTAGCGCAGAACTCCAGCGGGAGCCCTACGGTTCGTGACCAACCGTGCCGGGTTGGTCGTGACCTTTTGATTCTTCATGCCCTCCCGGTAGCAGAGGGAAAGGGTGCTTTTGTATCGGGCCTCAGTGCCTGCCTCGACTTCCAAACTCTCCAGCCATGCTGTGATCTCAAGTGGCGTAATGGACTCCGCCGGACGCTGATCGAATGCCGTCCTGATCGCCCGGATTCGTGCCGGAGGGTTCAGCGTGTCCCGATGGTTGCGGAGGCTGAAGCGCAGGGCATCATCACAGAGCTCGTTAATGGTTGTCCCTGTGCCGATGCGGGCAATCTCGGCGAACGACCGTGGCGGACGCTTTGCGGTCGCCGGTACATATCCGTTACCCGAGCGGCGGAGAGTCCTGGCCTTCTCCACATAGGCGACAGCGGAAATGCGGTCAGCACCGAACGACTTCCGCACCAGCTTTCCATTAACCCGAAAACGGGCGTACCACACACCGGAGCCTGCAACGCGCTCAAAGACACCCTCAACTGGACCTGCGCGACGTGAAATGAAACCTCTTCCCTGAGGCTCGTATCGGTGAGGAGATACGCTCATCGCCTGATTACAAATGTGAGATACGCGCCTCGCCTTAAACGGTCAACTCTACAGGGAAAAACGGCACAGTGAGATACAAGTGAGATACACCACTCGGTCTATTCGTGCATCTCTGTGCTACGCATTGGCGCTAAGTGATGATGCGAATCCCCTTTATTCATAGGGTATTTAGCGCATAGTGCGCGTCTGTGCGACTGTATGCTGCAAATCGCCTTTACGCCCTCTCAAGGCGAAAAGTTCGAGTTCGAGCCTCGATAACGCTACCAAAATCAGGAATTACGGCGGCCCAAGAGGTCGCCGTTGTCGTTCGGGGCTCAAAAGGGCTCGTTTGTACCGGGAATTTTGCTGTGATGTGCAACACAGTGCAGTTCTTGTTGGTAGGGCAGGGGAAGACACGATTAGGTGAGGCTATCGAAGGGCATTTTCTAACGAAGTCGAAGCTCAACTGCTGAATACAATCAATCCGCCACCCATTGCGGCGTTATGCCGCCACCGAATGCAACGTTGTGCCGCCACGAATTTGATCGAGGCTTAGGCTGTCCAGAGTCTCATCCGCGCC
This sequence comes from Rhodanobacteraceae bacterium, assembly GCA_043749265.1. GTDB lineage: Bacteria > Acidobacteriota > Terriglobia > Terriglobales > Acidobacteriaceae > Edaphobacter. The sequence continues at coordinate 2,924 of JAYVDT010000486.1, forward strand.
GAAGGCGTGTGGGAAATTCGAACTTGCAGAAACAACGTATTTCGTGCCCTACGACTGAGCGTTTGGTCTAGCCCGAGCAAGAGAGTTTCCACATCGCCTACATTGCACCCGAACACCACAAGGCTCCCCATTCAGGACTCAATGAGTGACTCGGCCTGTTGTCTCCAATCCAGATTCCACGCAGCAGGGTTAGGAAGGACAAGGCTTGCCGGTAACGATTTGCAGATTTGCAATGTCCGGCCTGATCGTCAGAGTGAACTGCGGACGCTCGCTGCGATCGCCAGCAACTAGCCGTTTCTCAAACGCTCACAAACGCAACGTAAACGAGGCTGGCCGCAATCCCGCATGGGGACCAAATGCCGGTTAAATGCGGCTGGAGATTTCCGCCTGCCCGCGAGAACCGCCCGTATGTAATTGAAAAATGAGTGTTAGTTATGGGGTGAACCGCCGACGCCGGCATTTTCAGAGCCGCTCGAATCAATGTTTGAAAGTACCTGGAGCGCGGTGTGGGACACCGGCGCGCGCAAAAGAACGCGGAACGCGACTCTAATCGCGGGCGCTGATTGCGGTGAGGGCTAAACTGCATTGGACCTGCGTTCCCGGGATTCAGCTTGGTTTGAGGAATTTCAGCATCCTTGAAGCTCGGCTTGATTGCAGCCGAGTGGATTTCCAAGGGTCGCTCCGCTCATGCCGTATTCGCGAATCTAAGGCGCGGAGACGGTCCAATTCGCCCCTTCGAGGAATCGCCTGGCAGTCCGCCGGGGCGAGTGAGCTAAATTGCTCAGACCGTGATAGCCGAACAGCAGTAGCCTCCTCACTCCAGCGGGTACCGCTCGAGGTTAGTCTCCGCGGTGCAGGAACGTTTGCCGCTTCATCGTTGTAATTTCCGCTCCTACAAACGATGCCAATCTTCACGAATCCATACGAAGCTGGCGACTTTTACTCAATCTAGCATTCTTAATTCGGTCGGACACGGTCATTTCATGCCACATACTTTGAGTATCGCCGGCTGCTCCCTGACGCATCCTTTCGCAGGCCTTATGGCGTCGTCCGAATGATTCGCAAAATCGCATTCGCGGTTGTTGCTACAGCCCTGATAGGGTTACTGGGATTCTGTGTTTTGGCATGGCGACCAGTGATTGGCCCGCTGGAGCGGCAGCCAGATCCAGCAAGCTTCGGTAGTGACGCCATTGCCAGAGGAGAGATTCTTTCCGCAGAAGGGCACTGTGTGTCGTGCCATACTCGACCAGGCGGTCAACCATTCGCCGGTGGATATGGGGTAAACACGCCTTTTGGAGTGATTTACGGAACCAATATCACCCCGGATACTCAAACCGGCATAGGCCAGTGGACCCTCCCCGCTTTTACGCGCGCCATGCGCGAGGGTGTCTCTCGAGATGGACGGCATCTTTACGCAGCCTTCCCTTATACCGCCTTCACTGAGCTTACCGACGACGACATCCATGCGCTGTACGCCTATCTGATGTCTCTGACACCGGTGAGCGCTACGATCCCGCCCAATACGGTTCCGTTTCCCCTCAATATCCGCTCGCTCGAAGAAGGTTGGAAGATTCTTTACTTTAGGAAGAAAGCCTTTCAGCCTAATCCGGGAAAAACCCCGGAGTGGAATCGTGGCGCCTATCTTTCAGAGGCACTCAGCGATTGCGGGGGCTGTCACACGCCGCGTAATGCGCTCGGCGCAGAAGAGTTCCGGCACGCCTATGAGGGTACTGTGATTGACCACTGGATCGCACCACCTCTGACGGAGGCGAACCCATCGCCCGTTCCGTGGACAGCGGAAGAGTTATTCAGTTACCTGCGAAACGGGGCAGGCCGCCTCCACGGAGCCGCGGTTGCCGCAACGATGACTCCGGTTGTTCGCCATGGCCTGGATGTGCAAGTGGTCCCGGATGCTGACGTTCGAGCCCTCGCTGCTTACTTCAGCGATGTCGACCATTCAGGTGCCCGTGCCTCCCATATCGAGGCAACCGTGACAGAAGCTGTGAAGACTTCTGCACTACGCCGCGACGAGGAGTACGACGCAGACGCTAACCTTTACGCTGGCGCGTGCATGTCGTGCCACTACAATTCCGGGACAACTCCTCTTGCCGTCCGCCCGGAACTGTCACTGAACAGTTCGCTCGCGTTGAACGAACCAACCAATTTCATTCAGACTGTTTTAAAGGGAGTCGGAAGCACAGAAGGTGCGCCGGGTCTGGTAATGCCTGCATATGCCTCGTCCTTATCCGATGCTGAGGTGGCACGGATTGCAGCTTATCTGCGTCGTACCCGCACGGCGCGCCCACCCTGGCCTGACTTGGAAAAGAACGTATCTGCCGCCCGCGGGCAGTTGGCAAAATCTCAATAACGGAAAGTGACCACAGGAGCCATGCGATCATGACCACATTCAATCTCAATGGCCGCGCTGTTTCGGTGCATAGTTCAGATGAAGTGCCGTTACTCTGGGTTATTCGCGACGAGCTAGGATTTACCGGTACAAAATTTGGCTGCGGTATCGGTCTTTGCGGCGCATGCACCGTCCATGTAGAAGGTCGCGCCACCAGATCGTGCATCACCTCCGTGGGCTCTGTCACTGGCGCCAAGGTGACGACGATCGAGGGGCTTGATCCAGAAGGGAAACATCCACTCCAGACTGCCTGGATCGAGTTGCAGGTTCCTCAGTGTGGCTATTGCCAGTCGGGACAGATTATGCAGGCCGCTACGCTTCTAAAGGACTATCCGAACCCCACTGACCAGGACATCAACGCTGTGATGGCTGGAAGTCTTTGCCGATGCATGACGTACCTCCGGATACGCAAGGCTATCAAACTGGCAGCGTCGAGAATGCAAGAAGGAGCACTTCGTGGATAACTCCCCCAACGCGCGTGGCACCAACGGGCAGAATCAGCTGTCGCGCCGAGGCTTTTTGATTGCCACGGTGGGAGCTGGTGTGGTCCTGGGATTCGCTCGGTCCGGCGCGGGCACCCCGGAATCCATGACCTCCGACGCAAAACCAGCGAGCAGCGTCGGGGAACTGTTTGAACCGACGATCTGGTACGGCATTAGTTCTAGCGGCGAGGTGTCGGTCAATATCATCCGAGCCGAGATGGGCCAGCATATCGGTACTGCGCTCGCTCGCATTCTGGCCGACGAGTTAGAGGTCGACTGGAGCAAGGTTCGCGTAGTAACAGTCGACTCCGATCCTAAATGGGGCGAAATGGTGACGGGCGGAAGTTGGTGCGTATGGCAGACATTTCCGGTGTTCAGCCGGGCGGGCGCCGCGGGCCGCATGGCTCTGATTGAAGAAGGAGCGAAGCTACTTGGAGCCCGTCCTCAGAGTTGTACCGCGCGCCTTGGTGTGGTGCACGCTGGAGGGAGATCAATTTCTTATGGTGACATCGTTGCGCGCGGTAATCTGCAGCGCACGTATACGCCAGAGCAGCTAAAAGCAATCCCTATTAAAGCGCCGGAGGATCGGCGGCTGATCGGGCGAGATACCTCGGCGCTTGATATTCCATCGAAAACTGATGGCACAGGCCTCTATGGCATTGACGCCACCGTGGGAGGCATGATTTTCGCGCGACCCAAAATCCCCCCAACCCGATACGACTCGAAAGTCATCTCCATCGACGATTCAGAAGCAAAGCGCGTGCCAGGGTACATTCGCAGCCTTGCCTTGGACGATCCATCGGGCACGGTGCCAGGCTGGGTGATGGTGTTTGCCGATAACTTCCCGGCAGCCAGCCGGGCAACGGATCTTGTTGAGGTAACGTGGAGCTCAGGCGAGGCAGCACATGTCTCCGAGCAGGACTTGCAGCAACGTTCGGCGGAGCTGCTTGCAGATCGAAAGGGAGGCTCTCTGGTGGTCGACGATCCCGGCGTGGATGCGGCTTTCGCTTCAGCGAAACACACGATCGAGCACACCTACACAAACGGCACCGTAATGCATTTTGCGCTGGAACCAGTCAATGCATTGGCGTTTGAAAAGAATGGTGTCTTTGAAATCCATACCGGGAATCAATGGCAAACACTGATCTTGCCTGTATTGGCCAAGGCTCTGGCGCGTAGTCAAGATAAGATTGTGATGCGAAGCTATTTGCTCGGTGGCGGATTCGGTCGTCGTCTTGATGGTGATTACGCGGTACCCGCTGCACTCGCTTCCAAAGCAGTTGGTAAACCTGTCAAGATGGTTTGTACACGAGAGGACGATATGCGCTTTGACTGCCCGCGATCTCCTGCGGTGCAGGTTTTACGCATGGGGTTCTCAGATAGCGGTCAGGTGATAGCAATGGATCACCAGGCCGCTGCTGGCTGGCCTACGGCAACAATGGCTCCGTCGTTCATGCCCAAGGGAGCCCGCGGGGTTCCGTTCGATCCATTTTCCATCCACGGCGCCGATCATTGGTACACGGTAGGAGCTCAACGGGTTCGTGCAATTCAAAACGATCTGGCCCAGCGGACATTCCGTCCAGGCTGGCTCCGCTCTGTCGGTGGAGGCTGGATCTACTGGGCTCTCGAAACCTTCATGGATGAGGCATCTCATGAACTCCGTGTCGACCCGGTGTCATTTCGACTACGTCTACTTGATGGAGCCGGCCGTAATGCTGGATTAGCGCCGAACTCCGTTGGAGGAGCTAAACGGCAAGCGGCAGTGCTTGCTCGCGTGGCCGAAAAAGCCGGATGGGGGAGCGCCATGCCCACTGACGTGGGACTCGGCGTTGCCTCGAGCTTTGGCCAGGAACGCGATATGCCCACCTGGTGCGCTTGCGTTGCTCGCGTGCGCGTCGATCGCCCCAGTGGTCGGGTCATTGTCGAGAAACTAACTCTTGTCGTGGATGCCGGCACGATTATTCAGCCGGACGGCGCCGCCGCCCAGGTTGAAGGCTCAGCCCTATGGGGACTGAGCATGGCCTTGTACGAAGGAACCGAGTTTGTGAAGGGCCAGCCGAAGGACACGAATCTTGACACTTATTCTTTGCTTCGCATGGGTAATGTCCCCGAAATCGAGATCGAATTTATGCCAAGCACGGAAGCGCCAGTAGGACTGGGTGAGCCAGCGACCGCGGTGATCGCGCCAGCGATCGGAAACGCCATCTTTGCTGCGACCGGCGCACGTCTTCGTCACCTCCCGATGCGGCCGGATAATATTCGGGAAGCACTCGCTCAACGGAGCTGATTTTAACAAGGCAATAAGTCGAAATATCTCTGCAAGATGCAGCGATCACAGTTTCACCCGCTTCACAAAGCGCGACGCCGCGTTGCTTGACTTTGGCTTAATGTTCGAGCGCTGTCAAGAGGGGTTAAGCGCTTCAATATCACTGCGATGATGCGACCGGTTGCGATGGGTTCAATCTCGGGAGCGGTGAGGAGGGAAAGGTCTGCCCTATCAGTGGCAATGACATGCCGATATATGCCGTGTTGGTTTACCGCGAACATCCCCGAGGAACTGTTATCTGCGCTGGAATTGCAAATCCCGCACCGGGAAACGAACTACCGTTCGAGATTATGAAGGTGTTGATCCCAACAAGCTCTCCGCGTGAATTCACGAGCGGTCCACCGCCTGCGACCAAATCGAGCGAGTCGCGCCATGCGCTGCCAAGCTATGCAGCGCATCCACCTCTTAGGCGAGCCTTGACGTTACGCCAAGCGTTGTCCTCATCCGCCTTCTGCCAACGCTAGCAGAAGCGAGGCCGGACGCCTTCGGAGCGGATATTCAGAGATGGAGAAAACCATGAAGCCTACATAACAGCTGCACGACCTCGGTCAGAGTCTTTGGCTTGACAACATTACGCGTGGGCTGCTGACGAATGGCACCCTTCGCCAGTATTTCGACGAACTTTCGATCACCGGGCTCACCTCGAATCCCTCGATCTTCGATAAGGCGATTAGGAACTCGAATTTCTATGACGACGTCATCCACCGGAAAATGCAGGAAGGCAAGCAGGGCGAGGCGCTCTTCTTCGAACTTGCAATTGAAGATCTGAGTGAGGCTGCTGACCTCTTCCGCCCGATTTACGACCGGAGCAATGGCATCGACGGCTGGGTCTCGCTTGAGGTTTCGCCGACACTCGCTCACGACACGGCGGGGACGATCGCCGAGGTTAAGCGGCTTCATACCCTCGCCGGACGGCCCAACCTCTTCATCAAAATTCTTGGAACCTCCGAAGGCGTACCGGCGATCGAGGAGTGCATCTTTGCTGGACTGCCGGTGAATGTGACCCTGCTTTTCTCGCGTGAGCAATATGTCGCGGCGGCCGAAGCTTATTTGCGCGGCATCGAGAGGCGTATCCAGGCGGGTCTGAACCCGGACGTGTGTTCGGTGGCTTCAATCTTCATCAGTCGATGGGACAAAGCGGTGATGGGCAAAGTCCCCGAGGAGCTGAAGGACAATCTCGGGATCGCCGTCGCCAGGGAAACCTACAGATCCTACCGCGAATTGCTCGACTCGGCGCGCTGGCTGCGGCTGGTAACTTTTGGAGCGAGGCCGCAACGCTTGCTCTGGGCGAGTACTGGAACCAAAGACCCCAAGGCTTCCGACATTCTTTACATCAAGGCACTTGCGGCTCCGTTTACTATCAACACGATTCCCGATTCGACCTTACTTGCTTTCGCCGACCATGGCACACTTGGTGAACTCATGCGAACCGACGGCGGCAACGCAGAAGAGATGATTGCCAAGTTTACTCAAAGCGGCATCGACCAGAACCAACTCGCGGCCGATCTGCAGCGCGAAGGCGCCGAATCGTTCGTGAAGTCCTGGAACGAACTGCTTGGCTCGATCGCTTCAAAGAGCAAACTCAAAGCTGCTGGTTGAGATTGCCGGTACAGCACGACATTACGGACGCGAACGTAAGCCCGCTTTCGCTCTCTCCTCCTAGCCGACGCTCGATTTCCTCGGCGGTCGTGTTTTGATTTTTTGGTTCTTCGGCTTAGTGGGTGCGATCTGAGATTCATTGAGGAACAGAGGCGTTGACTCTTCGGGATACCACAACTTATTGCCGTCGATGCGAGCAAAGGAGGTCAGCATGTGTGGCCTGCGGTGGCTCTTGCCAGCCGGCGTCACAAAAATGTCTTTCACCGGATGTTTATGAACCAAAAGCGCATCGCCGATCAATGATCGATGGGAGCGCCAAGGCACTGCTTCCGAGCACATGATCGCGACCGTGGTCTCTCCATCCATCGCCATGAGTTCCTTCAGCGCTGCAGCGAAAGCATCAGTCTGC
>JAYVDT010000487.1:0-3085 GCA_043749265.1 Rhodanobacteraceae bacterium
TCTGGATTCGGTAAGATGAGGCGATGAACACAGGACTGATGACGGGACGCAAGCGCAGGGTCGCTGCCGCGGTCAAACGCACAGGTGCGGATACCCTGCTGGTGACCAACCTTCCAGACATACGCTATCTCTGCGGATTTACTGGCTCCAACGCAACCCTGGTACTCAAGGGCAACCGTGCCACCATGTTTACCGACGGGCGCTATACCACCCAGGCCCAGTCTGAAGTCGACGGCGCACAAGTCATCATCGCGGACCAGCCAGTCGTCAAAGCAGCCATCGAGTTCGCGCTCGCCAACGGCGCCCAGCGATGTGCCTTCGACGCTTCGTACACCACCGTGCAGTCACTAGACTCTATGCGCGCATCGCTCCCGGCAAAGTCCCGTAAGACGTTTTTCATCGCCGTTGAAGGCCTTATCGCCAGCCTCCGCGAGATCAAGGACGAAATCGAACAGGACCGCATGCGCGCTGCTGCTGCTCTTGGCTGCAGGCTCTTCGACCAGGTGTTGGAACACATTGTCCCCGGCGCCACCGAGATGGAAGTCGCGATGGCACTTGAGTATATGGCTCGCCTCGAAGGCGCAGAGCGTATGTCGTTTGAAAGTATCGTCGCGGGTGGCGAGCGTTCCGCCCTCCCCCACGGTCGTGCCACCACCGCCAAACTTCCTCGCCGCGGCTTCGTCACTCTGGACTTCGGCGTCGTGCTGGAAGGCTATTGTTCAGACATGACTCGTACTCTCCATCTCGGGTCCGCACGAAAAGGTGAACGAGAGGTCTACGAAGCTGTCCTTGACGCGCAACTAGCCGGCGTCGCTGCGGTTCGAGCAGGTGTAACTGCGGGGGAAGTCGATGAAGCTGCCCGCAGCGTTCTTCGCGTCGCAGGCCTCGACGCATACTTCACCCACTCCACTGGCCACGGTGTCGGAATCGACATTCATGAAGGCCCTCGGCTTGGCAAAAAAAACACCACGAAGCTCCAGGCCGGAATGATAGTTACAATTGAACCCGGCGTGTACATGCCAGGCAAGTTTGGTGTACGCATCGAAGACACAGTTCTGGTCACAGCGACGGGCTCTGAAATTTTGACCCCGAGCACCAAAGCCTGGATCGAGCTCTAGCACTAAGACGTTGTGGTGCCCCCAGAGGGCACGGGAAGAGACATGATGGACGGTAATGAGATGAATGAGTTGCGCGAACTGGTCGAGTTTCTCAAGGCGAGCGACATCGCCGAGTTCGATTTAGAGAAGGAAGGCCTCAAGGTTCGGCTGAAGTTTCAAAGTACAATTCCCGAGCAGGCCGCACCAGGAGTCGATATGGCGCAACTGGCCCGCTTCATGGCCCCTGCCCCAGCCCCCATCGCACCAATACATCATGTACCTGCGGACGCCGCGGCAGCCCCTGACGAAGCTCCGGAGGTCAAGAACCACGTCGTAAAGTCGCCCATCGTCGGGACCTTCTACGACGCGCCTTCTCCCGGGTCACCACCGTTCGTGAAAGTTGGTGACATCGTCGAAGTCGGCCAGGTGCTCTGCATCGTCGAGGCCATGAAGCTGATGAACGAAATCGAATCCGATGCTGCCGGCGAAATAATCAACCAGATAGCCTTTGGCGGTCAACCCGTGGAATATGGACAAAGTCTCTTTTCCATCAAGGCACGCTAACAGTTTCCTAAAGCTATTCGAGGTCATCTGACGTATGTTTCGTAAGGTTTTGATCGCCAATCGTGGAGAAATCGCGCTGCGTGTCATCAGCGCGTGCAAGGAGATGGGCATTCGCACCGTTGCCGTCTACAGCGAGGCAGATCGCAACTCCCTCCACGTGCGTTTCGCGGACGAAGCCATCTGCATCGGCCCCCCGCGTTCTTCTGAAAGTTATCTCAACGTGCCCGCCGTCATCTCCGCAGCCGAGATTGCCGACGTCGACGCCATCCATCCTGGCTACGGACTCTTGAGCGAGAACGCCAACTTCGCTGAAGTCTGCCGCGCGTCCAATATCAAGTTCATCGGACCCCCGCCGGAAGTAACACGCATGATGGGCGAAAAGTCTACAGCGCGCCAGACCATGAAGAAGGCCAAAGTCCCCATCCTCCCCGGCTCCGATGGCGTCATCGCAAGTTTGGACGAGGCGCTGGAATGGGCCCGCACCGTAGGCTATCCGGTAATCCTGAAGGCAGTCGCAGGGGGCGGCGGACGCGGCATGCGCATCGTTCGCAGCCCGCAGGAGCTGCCCGCCATGTTCAATCAGGCCTCCGTCGAGGCAGCCAACGCCTTTGGTAACGGCGACATGTACATGGAGAAGTTCATCGAGCGGCCCCGCCACATCGAATTCCAGGTCCTCGCCGACGAGCACGGCAACGTCATGAGCCTCGGCGAGCGCGAGTGCTCCATCCAGCGTCGCCACCAAAAGCTCATCGAAGAAGCACCCAGTCTCCAGATCACCGCCAAGCAGCGCGAAGACCTCGGTAAGGTCATCCAGCGCAGCCTCAAGGACATCGGCTACTGGAACGCGGGCACCATCGAATTCCTCATGGACGAAGACGGAAAAATCTACTTCATCGAAATGAACACCCGCATCCAGGTTGAGCACTGCGTCACCGAGATGGTCACCGGCGTCGACCTTGTCAAAGCCCAACTCCGCATCGCTGCTGGCGAAAAACTCTCGGATATCGTTCCCAAACTGCCCGAGATCCGCGGCCACGCCATCGAATGCCGCATCAACGCCGAACACCCGGAGAAGTTCACACCCTCCGCCGGCAAGATCACCGCCTTCAACCTGCCGGGCGGCAACGGCGTCCGCGTTGATACCGCCCAATACGCGGAAGGCGTCGTCCCGCCCTACTATGATTCGCTCATCGCCAAGCTTATCTGCCATGGGAAAGATCGCGAAGAGGCCATGAACAAGATGCAGCGCGCTCTCTCGCAATTCGTAGTAGAAGGCATCCACACCACCATCCCACTTCACCAGAAGATCTTCGCCGACGCAGAGTTCCGCTCCGGAGCCTTCGACACCAAATTCATGGAGCGCTTCTTCGAGCGCCAGGGAACCAAATAGCGGCCGCTACTGCAAACGAAGAAAGCCAGAGCTT
>JAYVDT010000488.1:0-3080 GCA_043749265.1 Rhodanobacteraceae bacterium
GGAAGCCGGGAAATGACTCCAGACAACCAGAAAACAGGTCCTCGAGCATCCCACAGCAGTCAACTCCTGGACTCAACTCGCAGTCGGCAACAAATCAAACGCCTACGCAGAGGTTCCCTTAGTCATTGCCCTATGACATCATCTTATGTGCGCATTGGACTCGAATATATATGCCGCTCTTGAGCGGCCCAGAAGCTTCTTTTCACGCACGATCGCACGGGCCTCAACGAGCCGGGTCACAAGTCGTCGCGGAAGAGGGGAGATATAAGCCGTACAGTTGGCGCCCCAGCAGGTGACAGAGGACTTTCAGTCTAACCACCACGCATAATTCGATACCCGAACGAGAGCCGACCCACCAAAGGTCCGCGTTCTTACGTTTCATCATCCCCGAGGGCGGCTGTTGTTTGGCATGAGTGAAGTCCCCGATCACGCCTTGCGAGCTACGAGAAAATCTCGGTCGGTCCTGACCGTGATTTGCCCGAACGGCAGCTCGCGTATGTCGGAAAGGGCGATCAGGTACGAACGCGCCTGGCCGCACAAGATGCTGATGATGCAAAAGACTTCTTCACTCGCGTCGTCCTTATCGTTTCGAAAGACGAAAACCTTACCAAAGCGCATAACCGCTATCTAGAAAGTCGCATCATTGCTGCTATCCGCCTAGCGGGTCGCGCAAAGCTTGTGAACGGTACAGAGCCTGGCTTTAAAGGATTGCCAGAGCCGGAAATCGCTGACATGGAACGGGTACTCGACGAGATTGAGGTCTTGCTGCCGGTTCTCGGATTCGGTGTGCTCCGGTCGGCCGGGCAGGAGACAGTCGCGGCGAAAAGCGCGTGGCAATCGCAAGCCGGAAGTGCATTATCATCGACACAAGAGAGCGACATTTTCATCTTCACGGAATCCGGGTCTTCCGCCCGTGCGCGCGAAGTCAGCGCTGAGTTTGTCGTACTTGAAGGCTCGCTGGCGAGGCAGAATGAAACGCCGAGCTGTTCGAAAAGTATTCACGGCCGCCGAAAGCAGCTGATAGCCGATGGTCGCCTCGTGCCGAACGGGGACGCCTTTTACCGCTTTACCGCCGCCACGGCGTTCGACTCTCCCTCTGGCGCCGGCGGCGCGGTCTATGGCGGCAGCGTCAACGGTCGGCGCGCCTGGAAGCATTCCAGTAGTGGTCAAAATTACGGCGATTGGCGTAAGGCGAGCCTAGAGATTTAGGCAAGCGAAGGGCGTCTTCTTTTCACCTTCAATCGTTATCAAGAACTCCTTTTTCTTATGGGGATGCTGCCGAGGGGCATAACGGCAAAGACACCAGCTATTACAAGGGAACGAAATACTGTCAGAATCTGCGGTCACGTGGATATTCCGACTGGAGACTTCCTACGATGTTCGAGTTGCAGCCACTTTACGATCGCACTGCTGCTGCCCCTCGACGAGCGGGCGACGGCAGAGGAGGCAATCCGAATCTCGGCTATTCCGTTGGTAAGCGCGCATTGTGCGTGCTCGGATCCGGCGATCCACTTGCCGGGCAACGCCAACATTGACACTCACTCATGACAACCGGAGTTGTGGTGGGAGGTCTGGGGAGCAGCGGAGTAAGACATCCGTGTGCTTGTTGTCCGTTGAGGTGAGCATGGGCATCCCCGGGAATGCCCGTGCAAAACGAGAAGGCTAAAGAGTCAAGCCGCGTTACGTATCGGCCCATTCCAATCGACTAGTTGTGCCGTTGAAGAACCGGTGGAAGGTGTCATAGACCAAGCGACGAATGGACTTACCGCGCGATGACTTGATGCTCGCCAACGTGCTCTGATACTCATCCAGGTTCATTGGGTCCTCGCCGCCGTTCACAATGAGGTTATCGAACCGCAAAAGAGCGGCGTCGAGCTGGCCATGTTGGCATCGCTCCGGAGTTTGCCGCATGCAGCCGCAAAGCTCAACAGGAACATCCCACCGTTCGACAGAATGTACTTGTGCGTTGGATTCTCTGCGTAGGCCACCATGATGCGCTTGTGCAGGTCCGTCGTAATCTTCTTCAACGTTCGCACAACATCGTTGATGTCCCCAACGCCGAACTTGTTGTCAAAATAGCCTTCTTCTTCGAGAAGTTCCTCCGTCTCGTCCTGCTTCTTACCCTGTGGGTTTGAAGTGATGAACGCACGAGCTGAAATGATCAGATCGGACGCGCTGAACTGCTCCTTTGGCTTGGATTTCCCAGGCACGGTTTGGGTCTTGTGCCCAAATAGTAATGTTCTCATTGAGAGCAAGTTCATCGATGAGCGGACGCTGCATAATTTCCAATTGAACATCCAGGCTCATGCGCCGTTGACCAGTGTTGTAGGTCACCATGTAATGCAAGAGGCCTTCAAGATCAATCTGAAAGAAAATCTCGCAGAGGACCTGGCTCTTCAGGATCTCTAGCGTCGCAGTTTGCACGTCGCCGATGGCTTCGTATGAGCGGCGGAGCGATGATCCACAAGGCCCGCGGCCGAAGCTCCAACAACCAATTCATTAGTGGGATCCGAGAGTACGTGGTCGAGCTTGTGCGCTCGCGCTATGCGGACTTTGGTCCGAGTCTGGCGTCCGAGGTTTTGCTCAAGAAGGATCGCGTCAAGCCTGCAGGGTGCGGTTTACGCGCTCCATGCGGCCCTTGGCCTGGCTGGAATTGGCACAGATGATCTCTATGTTCAACTCGGCCAGCGCACGTCCCAACTGCGTCATGCCTTGACCGCCTTGTGCCTCACGGCTGGAGGCTGGCAACGCGTTTCTGCCAGCGTTCATAAACCGGTTCAACGAGAAGTTCTTTGTTGCTGCGGCGAAGCCGGAAAACCTGCATCGCAGGATATCTCTAAGCCATGCTTGTCCGAGTAAAAGGCAACCGGACAGCCGTGCTTGTCGAGGTATCCGCGCAGGCAGTCGAAGTAGCTCGACGTACTCTCGCTCGGCACGAACCGCAGCTGCATCAGCTCGGCTGAGCGATATTCTGTGCCACCGTGAACAACGGCAAGTAGGCCAGCAGCTGACGCTGGCCTGCGATCGCAAGCAACTCATCCTCGATCGCAGTGCCGTGTCCGAAGAACTGGCGGCCAGTA
>JAYVDT010000489.1:0-3079 GCA_043749265.1 Rhodanobacteraceae bacterium
GCCAAGGCGGCGAAGCATTTCGGCGTAGAGCTCCTGTGTCGATACGGAGTCTAGATTGTGGGTAGGAGCCACGGGGTTAAGAACGGAAGCCATGGGGCGAGACCTTTCTAGTAGCGGCCAGCAGATGGAAGCGTATCGCCGGCAAAGTCAAACGAGTTGTTGGTTGTCTCTTCGACGTGAATCCGTGTGAGGTGGGCGTGGGGATAGGGCGCGAAGATCTTGTGGAGTTCGACAGAAAGATTTTCTGTAGTCGGGACAAGATCCGTAAAGAGCGCCAGCGTGTTGAGATTGGTGTAATCGAAAGGCTCAAGCAGGTGCTGCTTCGCGAACGCGTCAAGGTCTGCAAGATTCGTGACCATACCGGTTGCGGGATCAACCGGACCGGCAAAGGTGACCTCCACAGTGTAGTTATGTCCATGGCCGTAGGGGTTGTTGCACTTACCGAAGGTGACGCGATTCGCTTCATCGGACAATGCCTCCGAGTGGAGCCGGTGCGAAGCGACGAAGTGATAACGACGGGAAAGGTAGGCGCGCATGACTACTCCCCTCTCTCGAACTCACCGTAGAAGTCGGCGAACAGGTCCGGCATCTCGTAGACGCGGACACGGTGAAGCTTCGTGTTAGGAATTTTGCCAGACAGCCTGCGCCAGATCGCAATTGCAATATTTTCCGTCGTCGGGATGGTGGTCTGGAAGTCGGCGATCTCGAGATTCAGGTGGCGATGGTCATAGACCGAAACGACCTCGCGTTCCAGAATGTCCTTGAGTTGCTTCAGGTCGACAACAAAACCGGTAACCGGGTCGATATCGCCAGCGACTGTGACCTCCAGCGTGTAATTGTGGCCATGCCCGTTGCGGTTGGCACACTTGCCAAAGATGCGCTGATTTTCTTCGGGAGAGAGGGCGTCGTTCCAGTAAAAGTGGGCAGCGGAGAACTCGGCTTTGCGGGTTAGAAGGATCATAGGACCTGTGATGGTGATGAAAGAAATCGGTTAGCGATTCGTTTTGTACGTGCGGCCTTTCCAGGAAACGGCCTTATGAACCTTTACCTGAAAGTAGCTGCGGACGAGGAGAAATGCGAACAGCGGAATGCCAAGAACGGAGAGCGCGCAATCGACCGCTGGAAAATTAGACTTGGCCGCCCGCGCATAGAACCGCCACAAAACACGCACCCAGACGATAAAAATCAGGGTACGCTGCAGCGTCGTGAGAAACGGGTAAACGTATGCGAGTACGGGCAGGGCGACAATAAGCACGAAGTCGAGCATTCGCAGCAGCGCCAGCAAAATCGGGCTGGCAAGTAACAGCGCAAGATTTTTGGTCCAGCCTTCGAGCATTGCCTCCGTGCTCCGGTACATGCGCGTGGAAAGCGCGTCCGGCGCATAGCGGAAGCGAATCGTCTGGTGGCTGCGCTTAACGTTTCGGGCAAGGGCTACATCTTCCAGCACTTCACGTCCGATGGCCCGGTGCCCGCCAACTGCGAAGTAGGTCTCGGATTCAATGAGCAGAAACTGCCCGTTGGCTGCCGCGGTCCGGTCTTCCGGAGCATTAACCCGCTTCATCGGGTAAGCCACGGAGAGCTCTGCAAAGACCAGCGGCATCAGCACTCGCTGGGCAAGTCCTGCCGTAAGTTGGTGCGGCGAGTAAGAGAGCATTGCCACTTTGTACTTTTCAATCTCATGACGAGCCCGCGAGAGATTCCCCGGTTCGTGGACAGTGTCCGCATCCGTAAACAAAAGGAGCGAGCCCCGAGCGGTCTGCGCGCCTGCCCAACAAGCGTTCGTTTTGCCGGTAAAGCCAGCGTTCGGCCTTGTATCGAGCGTTGGGGCCTCCAGCAGCGTTACGCTGGGATAACGGGCAGCGATGGCACGGGTTTCATCCGTGCTGGCGTCGTCGACAACGATCAACTCCCAATCTTGACCCAGCAGAAAGCCGGGTTCCGACTGAGCAATAATCGAATCAAGGCAGGCGGAAAGAACATCGGCTTCATCCCGCGCGGGAATAATGACCGAGAGTACGAATCCTGGTTTAGCGTCCAGGCGCGCGTCAGTTGGTTGTGAGAGTTCGTCCACAACTTCGTATTATAGGAAGCTGGAGCGTTACGTGCACAAACGGATAGCAGTGGTATCGATATCGGCGATGTTGGCTCTGGGCTGTGGCATGGGCTGCGATCGCGGGCAGCATCCGGAAAAAATCGGCAAGCCGGCACCCACGTTCGTCATCAGCGATGGCGTTCAAGCCATCGACATGGGCAAACTGCGAGGCAAAATCGTAGTGTTGAACCTGTGGGCGACTTTCTGCGGACCATGTGTCGAAGAGCTTCCCAGCCTGCTCGCACTGCAACAGAAGATGCCGCAATTGGCTGTTGTCGCGGTAAGTACGGATCAGGATGACGCCATTTATCGCAAGTTTCTAATCAAGCATCATGTCAATGTGCTGACGGTGCGCGACGCGGACCAACGAGTGAACGCGATGTATGGAACTGTGCTGATTCCCGAAACGTACATCATTGACCGGCAGGGTGTCGTTCGCAGGAAGTTCATCGGAGCTCAGGACTGGACCAGCCCGGAGATCACTGACTTTCTGAGTAAGCTCTGACGGCTGATAAAATTCAGACTATGACGACAGTGGATGTAGTTTTCCGTTACGGTGTGCCTCCAACAGAGGCCGCCGCGCTAGCGATAGCCCGGATGCGCGAGGTGTACGGGATTCGGCGGGTCCAGTTCAGCGAAGCCGAGAAAACAGTCCTAGTAGAGTACGACTCTACCCGGCTAACCGAGTCTGTTGTTCATCAGTTGCTGCGCCGAGGCGGTCTGGACGTAATCGAAAAGATGATGCAATATGCCACTCCCCCACCGCCTGAGCCTGTCGCAGCGACTGAGATCAAACCATAGCCGCAAACCTTGCTTCAAAGGCAGTTGTCGGTTAGTCTTGGGAAGTCGGAAAGAAGCGATGTGCGCCCGTAGCTCAGCTGGATAGAGCATTTGGCTACGAACCAAAGGGTCGGAGGTTCGAATCCTTCCGGGCGCACCACAGGGCACTAGCCTGAGCAGTGACTCTCTTTCTGAAGACAGCCCACC
>JAYVDT010000490.1:0-3073 GCA_043749265.1 Rhodanobacteraceae bacterium
AATAGGCCATTTCCGGACATTTGTCGCGCTGGTCTTGCGTAATACAGAGGGGAAACCTTGTTGCAGCACGTCTACAGATAAGACCAGGGAAGTCGAAAACAGGATTGCGGCACTTATCCCTGCACCGGCAAACATGAAGCTGTGTTCGGGATATGGTAGACGCAAAAACACCAAAAGAGAAAGGAAAGCTAGCACCAGCGCAGCCAAGGTCTAATAACTCATCCAAATGCAAGCTACCCTGAAAGAACGCAGCGTCCATTGGTTAACAGGTCGCATCGACAGAATGGATGGCTGAAAGGAAGAGCGAGTTCCAAGGGGAAGAAACAAAAGCAGCGCCATCAGCACGAGCCAGAGTTGATGGGCGCTCAATGACCTCGCCTGCACCGGACCAAATCCGCTCCGGTATAAAAGATTGACAAGCACAATTCCCAAGGCCGACGTGACGAAGACCTGAAGCACTGTCCCAGCCCTGGTAGCTCTACCTTTGGCGCGGTTCGAGTCACTTCGGCGAGCCGGGCGTAGGAGGGGCGTTAGCCGAGCCATGGCAATCCTTGCTCCTGATCTTGCTCAAACTCTCGCACGTATGCTTCTTGCAAGGTAATGCCTTCGCGGCGCAACTCATTGAAATCTCCTGATGCGACTAGCTTGCCACCGCGCAGGATGCCGTACTGGGTAAGAAGGCCGTTCATGGAAGCAAGCATGTGCGTGGTGATCAACACAGTCAGGCCGCGAGCGGCAGCGTTCCGCAAGGAAACCTCTACCGCTTTCGCCATGATGGGGTCAAGACCTTCAAAAGGCTCATCTAGTATTAGCACCTTGGGGTTTGGTAGTAGTGCCATCGCAAGAGCGATCTTCTTGCGCATTCCATAGGAGCAATGCCGTACTTGTTTGCCGACGTCCCGGGTAAGATCCAGCAGATGAAGCAAATCCTTGGCACGCTCCTCAAAAGTCCTCGCGTCCAGACCCCAAGCCTCACGGATGATCTGTAAGTTATCCCAAATGGAAAGGTATTTAAACAAGGCCAGCCCATCAGGCACCACGCCTAAAAGACGGCGAACTTCCAACGCTTCCGGGTGCATGTGGTGCCCGAGAATGGTGACCGTACCAGAGTCCGCTCGGAGAAGTCCGGTGAGCAGAGCCACTGTGGTTGATTTGCCTGCCCCATTTGGCCCCAACAACGCGAAAATGTATCCTCGCTTTACCTGCAGCGAAAAATCATGAAGCACCGTTGCACCGCGGAAGGCTTTGGTCAACCCTTGGGCGTTGATAGCATAATCGGTTATGTCGGATTTCTCTGTGGTCGGCGTCGTAGAGGCTCTTATCTAATAGTAATGGAACGGAATCGCATGGTTGAACCCACAGAGCTGTCCTCATCCGAACTAATGCCCTTGAAGCGATCCATATTCCGCGCCGACGTGCTGCGACGCGAACTCGAACGGCGAGACGGCCCGATGAGCCTTGAGAAAGTTCCACAACTTTCTGGGCTCACCTTTGCGGTTTGCGCATTTGCTTTGTTGTTAGGTCTGGGCGGCCTGCTAGCGATGCCGGTTGCGCTTTCCACGCGAGTAGTCTTCCAACCGAGCCCGAGGGGCTCAGGGTCGTATGAGCGCTTCCACTTGAGGCTTCAGCGCAGGGATGTGCCCCTAAATGGTGCGCGGAAGCAAGCATATCTCGGATTCTACCGGAGTGCAGCCGCGGGTATTCCAGATTGAGGATGTTACGTTGGATCCTGGTGACGCCGGCAGGGTGCGACGGCGCTCGCCCTAACCACACAATCGCAGAATACATCCGCTTGCCATGATTGTGAGCTCAACGAGGGGCTACCGGCCGACGTCGTGATCCGCACACGCTTTGTCCATTGCCTCACTGTTCTATGGGTACGGTGACCGCAATGCGAGTATGGAATTTCGTGCAAACGCAGTGGGGAAAACGGTTCCCGCGTCGAGTCCCTTACCTGCAGCAACTGACAACAGTCGAGTGTGGGGCAGCTTGCCTGGCCATGGTCCTCAAGGAGCAGTACTCCTGCACATGGTCGCAGGTACATCTTGATTGTCGGACCATCGAGTTGACGAAGACGAAGAATGGCACGGCTCGAACAATCCACTTGAACTCCGACGCCGTCGCCGCAATCATGTCCCTGAAGCATCCCCGACTCCGGCAATTCGATCCGGTATTCCCACGGGGAGGTACAAAGGCAAGATTCGACACGCGTTCTTGGTTTGTGCCTTGCCTCGCCGAAGTCGAGATCACAGGATATGTCTGGCACTTGAACCGTCACACCCTTTGTTCTTGGCTGGCGATGGCCGGTGCCTCCATCCAAGAGATTCACGAAGCTGCCGGGCACAAGACGATTACGATGTCGGCACGGTATAGCCATCTTTCCCCGGCACACAAACTTTCTGTGGTGGAGCGAATCGCAGGAACAGCCACCAAACGGCCACCGGCAGCATGAGTCGGTGTTCCGCAAAACCAACAGCCAACAGAACAGCCAACAGAACAGCCACCAACGAAAATGGCCTCTCGCATGGGAGTGGCCATTCTACTTATTAGCTCTGTATTATCTTGGTGCCGGGAGGGGGAATCGAACCCCCATGAGGTTGCCCTCGGCGGATTTTGAGTCCGCATTTTCCACAGTTGCGACGAGTTGCAGAGCGCCGCATATGACCGCATAAGTGTTCATTCTATTGGCTTTAGTGCGGCGTTGCAGATTGCGTCTGCTTGCACATGCTTGCACGGGATGACGTCCGAAAGTATCACCAGAAGTATCCCTGAGAAATGTTGGCTTTGTCTCAGTCAGTCATAGCCGCTTAACAAATCCCCCGCTGGGACGGCTAGCGCGTTCGCCAGCTTCACGATGTTTTCCAAGCCTACGTTGCGCTCCCCGCGTTCAACGCCGCCCACATAATTGCGGTGCAGTTCGGCCCGTTCTGCAAGGGCCTCCTGGGACAAGCCTTGCTCTTCTCGCAGCTGGCGAACGCGGGAGCCGAAACGAGTCTTAACCGGGGAAAGTGGCACCCCTTCATCGTTCGACTCTGACCACTATGAGTCTACACACGATGAGTGTGATATACGT
>JAYVDT010000491.1:0-3071 GCA_043749265.1 Rhodanobacteraceae bacterium
GCAATACCATCGGCAAATTCAGCTCTACAAGTTCCCCTCCATGCCACACCCGCTCCACCGAAGCGAATCCCTTCTGGACCTTCATCGCAACCGGCTGTCCATTCACCGTTAGGCTTGCACGCTCCCCGGCCCATGCTGAAATCCGGAGCCGCAATGCAAACCCAACAGCCCGCGTCGCCGTCACTCGCAGCCTCATCCGGTCTTCATCCGGATAGCTCCCCACCTGCTCGATGCGCACATCCGCCGTGCCCTCGCGCCAACGCAACTCAGAAGGCTGATAAAGATTCACCCACACCGCGCCAGGCTCACGCAAGTACGTATTAATCCCATAATCCGCCACCACCTGCGGCAACGTTCCCGAGAAACACGGCCACCGGTGCACCGAGTAAACCCGCTTCCCCACCATGTTTTAGTCCGAGTAATAAAAGGATCGCCCCTCCGCCTGCAGCGGCAGCGCACCCAGCGCAGTGTTCAGCATCACCTGTTCCATGCTGTCCCCGTAGTGTCCGTCCCGCGTCGCCCGCAGCAGATACCGCGACAGCTTCATCCGCGCAATGAGATAAAGATTCTCCGGCAGCGTGTAGGTCTCGTCCCACATCCACGAGCCATCCGACCCCACCTTCCACTGCACCTTCCGGTCCACCGCATGCCCCGGTAGCACCGGAGCCGCAGCCGCCGTCACCTTGTCCAGCGTCCCAAACGCGCTCTTATCCCCTGCCAGCCGATGCCCATCCATCAACCCGCAAACCAGCTTGTCGAAGCTATACCCCGCGAACCGTGTCTGCGTGAAGTACTGCGCTGAAATCGCTTCACCCAGCAAAGCATTCAGCCGCGGCGCCCTGTCGCACATCTCGATCATCCCCGGCGCTCCTGCGAATGTCGATCCTGCATACAACCTCGCCAACGCCGACGACCACTGCCCAAACGTCGCTCCGGGGGCCAGCCCTGCGTCGTCATGGTGATGGTCGTAGTCAGCCTTCCATCGATACCAGCCCGCCAGGCTCGCCCTCGGCGCCGACTGTCCCGCCATTGCCCGGAACGGCATCAGCAAACTATCGATGTCGAGCCCCATCAGCACTTCGCTGACGTTTTCCCGCTGCGCCGTCTGCAGCTTCCCCGTAACCCTGACCTGCTCATACCCAAATTCTTCCAGCGGTGCCGCATTGCCGCCCGTCAGGCTCGCGCGCGCCCTCTCCAGCCACCCCGCCGAAGCTGCCATCGCCGCCCCGCACAGCATTCCCCGCCTCGTTATCCGTTCCGCCCGTGCCGAAAGGATACGCCGTTGACCGCCACGCGGCTAACAGCCCCGGTTGCGTTCCGACCCTATTCTGCCTACCCTTGTCTTATGTCCTCCGCAACCGCGACCCTCGCCCCCTTCGACTACGCTTCCCTTCCCTTTGAACAGAAGCTCGACCGCTTTGCGAAGCTTGCGGTCCACGTCGGCCTCAACCTCCAGCCCGGCCAGGAACTCCTCATCTCCGCCACTACCGAGATGCTGCCCCTCGTCCGCCTGATCACGGAGCACGCTTACAAAGCCGGTGCCCTCCTTGTCACCACCTTCCTGGGCGACGATGAGATTACCCTGGCCCGTTACAAGTACGCCTCCGACGCCAGCTTCGACCACGCCGCCCAGTGGATGGCCGACGCCACCGCCGCGGCCTTCAAGTCCGGAGCCGCACGCCTCGCCCTCACCGGTGCCAATCCCGCGCTACTCGCCGGCCAGGACCCTGCCAAAGTCTCCCGCGCGAATATCGCCGCCTCCAAGGCCAACAAGCCGGCGATGGAACTCATCACTCGCCATGCGATCAACTGGTCCATCCTGGCCGCTGCAACCCCCGCCTGGTCCAGACTCGTCTTCCCCGGCCTGCCGGAAACAGAAGCCATGGCCAAGCTTTGGGACGCTATCTTCATCGCCTCCCGCGCCACCTCGGACGACCCCGTGGCGGCATGGAAGGCCCATAGCGCCCACCTGCATGATCGCGTCGCCTTCCTGAACGAAAAACGCTTTCACTCCCTCCGCTTCCACTCCGAGGACGGCGTTACGGACCTGACCGTAGGCCTCGCCGATGACCATCTCTGGGCTGGTGGCGGAGGCAAGGCCGGAAACGGCGTCTTCTCCAACGCCAATATACCCACGGAAGAGTGCTTCACCACCCCGCATAAGGACCGCGTCGACGGATTCGTCCAGGCCTCCAAGCCCCTCTCCCACCAAGGCACCCTCATCGAAAATATCCGCTGCCGTTTTGAAAGCGGCAAGATCGTCTCCGCAACCGCATCAGCCGGCGAAGATGTCCTTAACCGCCTCATCTCCACCGACGATGGAGCCCGCCGACTAGGCGAAGTTGCCCTGGTCCCTCACTCATCACCCATCGCGCAGTCCGGCGTCCTGTTCTGGAACACGCTCTTCGACGAGAACGCCGCCAGCCACATCGCACTCGGCCAGGCCTACGCTACCTGCCTCAAGGAAGGCGAGCACATGGACGAAGCCACTCTCGCCGCCAGGGGCGCCAACTCCAGCCTCATCCACGTGGACTGGATGATCGGTTCCGGCCAGATGAACGTTGACGGCCTGGAAGCCGACGGCTCAAGCCAGCCCCTCATGCGGCTCGGCGAGTGGGTCTAACGGTCTCAACCAATCCGCGAAGCCTCGTCGCAAAGATCCGGCGGGGCTTCCATTCCGCCTTAATGGCTTCGCTGTGCACAGCGGCCGTCGTCGGCGTCGCCATTTCGTGCATGTTCCTTACAACATCTTCTGAAGCCGTAAATCTAATCTTCGAGCCATTCAGTCTTCTCCTGATGCCCGGTCTCGTCACTGCTCTCGTCCTCTCTAATCTCCACGGCCATCACGCCCAGAAAACCCACGACTTCTCCACGAATCAAGTCCTCGCCCTCGCCGCCGCCTTCTATTTCTGCTTCTTCTTTGCGGCATTCTGGTGGTGGTCTCGCCGCCAGCAAATCCGGCGTTCGCGATAAACTTAATCTGCTATGGAACTCTTCGGTTGTGGCACTGCCCTCGTAACCCCCTTCCGCGCTGACGGCACCCTGGATGAACCGGCTCTGCACCACCACGT
>JAYVDT010000492.1:0-3065 GCA_043749265.1 Rhodanobacteraceae bacterium
CAGAAACAGGAGAAAAGCGTGCCGGACGAATCCGCGACTACAGACCTGACCCAACCCGCAAAAAGCGCTAAAACGTCCATCTCGTACGCCGACGCCGGCGTCGACATCACCTCTGGCGACCGCGCCAAGCAACGCATCAAGATGCTCGCCCGCAAGACCTTCAACAAACACGTTCTCAGCGAGATCGGCGGCTTTGGCGGTTTGTTTGCACTCGATCTCGCCAAGTATCCCGAGCCCATTCTGGTCTCCTCAGCAGACGGGGTAGGCACCAAGCTCAAAGTCGCCTTCGACCTCGGCATCCACCACACCGTGGGCGCGGACCTGGTCAATCACTGCGTAAACGACATCGCCGTGCAGGGCGCGACGCCCCTGTTTTTTCTCGACTACCTGGCAACCGGACGACTCGAAAATGACATCGTCGAAACCGTAATCCGCGGCATCTCTGAAGCTTGCAGGGCCAACGGCTGCGCGCTCATTGGCGGCGAAACCGCCCAGATGCCGGGCTTCTACGCGGACGGCGAGTATGACCTTGCCGGAACGATTATCGGCGCCGTGAACCGCCCGAACATCATCACCGGTGCCGGCATTGAACCGGGCGACGTCCTCCTTAGCCTGCCCTCGAACGGTCTGCACACCAACGGCTACTCGCTGGCACGCAAGCTGCTCTTTGAAGTCGCAAAGTACGGACCGGACCAATACGTCAACGAACTCAAGGACAAGACCGGCGCGGCCTTGATGCGCACCCATCGCAGCTACCTGAGCGTCATCAAGAAGCTCACCGCGGGCGGTCTCGTCTCCGGTATGGCCCACATCACCGGCGGCGGCATTACGGAGAATCTCCCACGTATTCTGCCCAAGGGCATGGATGCAGTTGTCGACCTCGCAAGCTGGACCCCGCCGCCGCTGTTCGAGCACCTGCAGCAACTCGGGAACGTCGAGCAGGATGAGATGTACCGCACCTTCAACATGGGCATCGGCCTCATTGCCGTCATTCCGGCCGAGCAGGTCAAAAAAGCCAAGGCAATCCTGAACCGCGCCAACGAACGCCACTGCATCATCGGCCGCATAGTCAGCCGCGGAACGCGCAAAGTCATCTACAACTGAGCTCAAGTCTGGCGGATCGCATGAGCAAACTCGGAATCCTCCTATCCGGTCGAGGCTCCAACTTCCTCGCCATCCACGCCGCGATCCGCGCAGGGCACATTCCTGATGCTCAAATCGTCGTCGTGCTCTCCAACAGGGCCGACGCTCCCGGATTAGCCGCCGCGCGCGAACTCGGTCTGCCCACGTACCATATCCCCGTCGCCGGACGCACGCCCCAGCAGCGGGAAGCCGACTTTATCGCACGGCTTCAGGAAGCCCATGTCGATCTCGTCTGCCTGGCCGGCTACATGCGGATCATCTCGCCGGACTTTGTGGAAGCGTTCCCCAATCGAATCATCAACGTGCATCCCAGCCTGCTGCCCAGCTTTCCCGGTCTGGAGGCACAGACACAAGCTTTGAAGATGGGCGCGAAGGTTGCCGGCTGCACCGTGCATTTTGTCGATGAGCAGGTCGATCATGGCGTCATCATCCTGCAGAAAACAGTCGCCATTGCAGATGACGACACTCCCGAAACTCTGTCAGCGCGCATCCTGATCGAAGAGCACAAGGCTTACCCCGAGGCCATCCGCCGAGTCCTTAGCGGCAAATACGCTGTCGTCGAACGTCGGTTCCTGAAGCGCGTTTAGAAGTTTCCGAAGCGTCGCGTATCCGGGAACAGATACATCACGACGCCGAGCACGAAGAGCAGCAGCACATACTGCACCAGCGCCCGCGTGTGTGGCTTCTCCGCATCGCCTCCGCGATACACTCGCCATGCCATACCCAACGCAATCAGCAGAAACACGCCTTCATGCAACATCCCAAAGAAGATGAGTGACGTAGCCAGCACCAGCCAGCGCTGCGTCCGGTCCAACGCGTAGGTGGCCTGTGCACCGTCCAGCCCAAAGATGGGAATCAGGTTCAACAGATTCAGCCACGCGGAGACGTGCGCCAGCGCGCTGAACAGCGGGTTGTGGGTTGCGACCGCCAAGCCGCCACAGACAATGGCAAAAATAAGCCCAAAGAAAGGTCCGGCCAGCGCGATTGTCGAGAGGTCATCCAGCGAGACGCCCATCGAATACCAGCGCACGTAAGCGCCCATCCCCGGGATAAACACCGGAAGATCCACCTTGAGCCCCCTGCGCTTGGCCGCGACGAAGTGGCCCATCTCGTGAACCAGAATTGACAGCGTAAAGCCCAGCCCAAAACGCCAGCCAAAGAGCGCCCAGTAGAGTCCGAAGAAGCCCACAAAGCTGAGCAGAAACTTTGCCTTGAAGAGAAAGAAAAGGAACGTTTTCGCCTTGGCCAAAAAGAGAACCACCGGCGCAAAGGGGCCTAGCCGTCGGGTCCACTTCTCTTTGTTTTCTTCTGCGCCGCGGAGTCGGGTGTCAATGAGCGCAATACGCTGGATCACGGCGGTGGCCTGCTTGGTCTCCCCCGGGACCCAGTCCAGGCCCTGCCGCCAGGTCTCACGCGCAGCGATCCATTCGCCTGCATCCTCCTGCCCGGTCGCCTGGATCGCGAGCGTCCGCAGGTATCCGCCATAAACAATAGCGTTGCACTCCGGACACGCAAGGGAGCCGGGAGCCAGATAATGGCTGCATTCTGGGCAGTTGAAGATGGCCTGTGGAGAAGAGTCGGGTTGGGGAAGTGCGTTCGCTATCGCTTCGGTCACATGAGGTTAGACGTCCGTGCAGGATGAAACTGTGCAAAGCATTAGCGTGGGCCGAACGGACTTACACGCGTATTTCCGCCGCGTTGAAAACCGGGAGAACCCGCCGCCATCTTCCACGCGGTCCGAAGGCCGAAGAAGAGGATGACCAGCCCGAGGATGCCATTCAGGCCTCCCTGCAATTCCACCAGCGGTCCCACGAAGAGGTACTTCAACAGCAGCGGATTGAACAAAATGATGCTCGCGGGGAAGCCCTGCTGATGGGCCTTCCACAGGGGGTGAATCAGGTTGCCGGCCGTAACCGCAAAGT
>JAYVDT010000493.1:0-10082 GCA_043749265.1 Rhodanobacteraceae bacterium
CGGGCGGAACTGATCTTTGGCGACTGGTACCCGGCAGCGCGCGTCGATACGCTGCGCTCCGGCAAGATGTCCACCGTGCTGCTGCTGGGTATCCCCGTACTGCTTGGGCGCAAGAAGGACAATGCGCTCTTTGCCATGCGCGATCTGTGCCCACATCGTGGGATTCCGCTGTCCGCCGGATGGTTCGATGGCGAGACAGTTCAGTGTAAATATCATGGTTGGCGCTTTGACCCCTGCTCTGGCCAATGCAAGGAGATTCCGTCGCTGACTGGATTCGACATCCTGCAGCCTGCAAAGATCTACGCCACCAGTTATCCGTGCCAGGAACGCGACGGCTACGCGTGGGTTTACATTCCGGAGCCGGGGGCGGGGCGCCTGAAGGCCGAGCTGCCGCCGGTGCCGGAGGTGCCGAAGTTTTCGGCGAAGTTCCGTTCGGCGCATCTTGTGGCGGAGCTGCCGTGCAACGTGGACCACGGGATTATCGGTTTGATGGATCCGGCGCATGGGCCGTTTGTGCACCAGGCGTGGTGGTGGCGATCGCGGGCGTCGATCCATGAGAAGACCAAGCACTTCGAGCCGATTCCGGATGGTTTTCGTATGTCAGCGCATGCGCCTTCGGGCAACTCTGCGCCATACAAACTGCTGGGGGTTTATGGCGAGCCCATTACGACCCAGATCGACTTTGTGTTGCCCAATCGGCGCTATGAGACGATCCGCTGCGGTGACAAGTGGTTCTCCTCGCTGACGACGGTGACGCCGATTACGCCGTCGACTTGCCGAATCGATGTGTATGCGGCGTGGAATGTCTTCTACTGGGTTCCGGGTGTGACGACGGTGGCGACGTTCTTTGGGGCGCGTTTTGTCAGGCAGGATCAGGAGACGATGATCGAGCAGGCACAGGGGCTGCGCTTCAATCCGGCGCTGATGCTGATTGACGATGCGGATAAGCCGGCGAAGTGGTATTTCGCTTTGAAGCAGGCTCGGCTGACGGGCAAAGGGGAGCATCCGCTGGCTGGGCCGGTGGAGTTGCACTGGCGGAGTTAGCCTGCGAGTGGCGATTCCTATGCTGAGATTACTCAGGGGCTGAAGCCCGGAACTCGCTTGGAATCAACACCGAAAGCCCACCCTAGAGACAAAAGCGTGGGTAGTCCGGGGGGCGCACTTTATCGCAATGGGGCTGCGACCCAGATTTCAGAAGCGAGCCGGATTCGTGCAGGGGTTGGGATTGGTTAGAAGGCGGCTACGCCCTCTTCGATGACTAGTTCGTCTACGGCTATGTTCATGGCCCGGCCCAGTTCTTTGAAGTCGGATTTCCATTCTGGAGACCAGTAGGTGGTGTCGGTGCGGCGGAGCAGGTCGTTCCAGATGTTCTGTGCTTGCCAGATGGTTACCTCAAAGGGCATGAAGCGGACGAGGTTGGCGATGGTGAGGGCCTCCTGCAGGGCGGCAAGCGAGGTTTCGAGATGGTCGTTGGCAGCAGCTGCTTCCAGCTTGACCATGGCGCGTTTCATGCGATTGCCGGCAGCGAAGGCCAGGGTGGGGGTGTCCAGGACGACGTGGTCGTTGGCGCCGCGCATGAGCAGATCAGCGACGACGTTCGACTCGAAGGGATCGGCCTCGATCGAGCGGCGGAGACTGGCGTTGATGGCAAAGGAGGCGGCGAGGGCGAGGGCGGGGGGCGGGTTCATGCCGGACTCGGTGAGGAAATGGAGCAGGGAGGCGTGGTCTTCGTAGATCTTGCGGAGGGAGTCCTCCATCTCGCCGACGGTCTGGTTGAGGATGGTGCGGAGGATGCGGTGTTGCTCGTCCGCGAAGAGGGAGGTGAGGGAGTAGGCGGTGGGGGCGGCGGTTATGGGGGACGGTGGGATGGCCAGGGTGTGAGCGATTGCGGTGGGATTGGCGCCGGGGGCCGTGGATGGCTGTGGCAGCCCGGGGTCCAGAGGGTCGAGCGAGATGTGCGGGACCGCGGGATTCACTTCTTCGACGTCCGCAGTGGCGCTGGGATGTTCGAGCGGATCGGGTGCGAAGAAGCGGTCGATAAGGCGTATGACCTCGGGGAGGTTGGCCTTGCGGATAGCGGTGCGGATGTCGGCGGAGAAGGTTTCGAACGGGGCTTCGTCGACGGAGGTATAACGCCGGATGGCGGCGGAGAGGTTCTGGTCACCGAGATGGAGGACGGCGTAACAGATCTCTTCAGCCTCCTCCGTGATGCGGGAGCGGATGCGGGCGCGACCGAGGGCGACTTTGCCGCGGCCGGAGTTAAAGGTTTCGTGGGCTTCGCGGTGGACGGTG
The DNA here is from genome assembly GCA_043749265.1 of Rhodanobacteraceae bacterium. Lineage (GTDB taxonomy): Bacteria > Acidobacteriota > Terriglobia > Terriglobales > Acidobacteriaceae > Edaphobacter. Next base: position 2,293 of record JAYVDT010000493.1, read on the forward strand.
AAGCAGAAGAGTTCCCCATCCTCCGGATAGCTGCGAAAGATGGACGAGATGGCGTAGTGGGCTCCGACCTGCTCGAGGCCGATCTTCATGCCTGTGACGTATCGGGTGTAGACCTGGGCGCCGTCTTTCAGGTCGGGGGTATTGGGCTTGGCCTCGGCGAGAATGCGGAGGAATTCGGCTTCGAGTTCCTTGCCGGAGGGTCCGAAGAGTTCAGCGGCCAGTTGGAGGACGCGGCCGGCATAGGCGATGATCTGGACGGTTTCGATGCCGGAGATTTCGTCAAAGAACCAGCCGCAGGAGGTGTACATGAGCTGGGTGTGGCGCTCGAGCTCCATGAGTTCGAGCATTTCGGTGCGCTGCTCCTGAGTGAGTTCGCAGGTGGCGTGGTCTTTGAAGAAGCGAGTGATGGCGGCGTCGCGGGTCGTGGGGTCGGCCTCGCGGGCGATAACGACGTCGATGTATGAGTTTCGGGCGTTCCAGAGGTCTTTCAGGAATGGCTTTGCGAGGGCTTCGGCCAGGGGTGCGGTGGCGTCGCGGAGGTAGTCGAGGGACTCACGGAGGGGCTTGCGCCATTGCTGATTCCAGCCTGGTTTGCCTCCGTTGCAGCCGCAATCGGAGCGCCAGCGCTCGACGCCATGGGAGCAGGACCAGGAGGAATTTTCTTCAACCTCGGCTTCCCAGGTGGGGGGAAATTTGGCGAGGAACTCGGCGTAGTTGGTGAGCTTGGCGAGGCCCTTGTCTTCGATGAAGTGCATGGCGAAGGAGAGGGCCATCTCGCCGTGCTTGTGGTGGTGGCCGTAGGATTCTCCGTCGGTTGCGACGTGGGAGAGCCTGGCTGGATGGCCGTCTGTGAGCGGGCTGGAGCCGTCCGGATCGAGACCGGCGAGGAGGCGATTGGCGAACTTCTCGCCGGAGTCGAGGAGGCCTTCAAAGGCGATGGCGCGGGAGCCGGGGCCATCGTAGAAGAAGATGGCGATGGAACGGCCTTGATTCAACTTGATGAGGTAGGGCTGGGTGGGATCTACGGAGTCGTGGGGGGTGGGTGTCCAGTCGGGGGTGAAGGGGGCTTGCTCCTGGGATAGCTTGTCAGTGTCCGGTTGGTTGAGGCGGCGGACGCGGGCGCACTGGTTGGGGGCCAGAATGGTGTATTTGATGCCTTCCTGGGCCATCAGGTCGAGGACTTCATGGTTGACGGCGGTCTCGGCGAGCCACATGCCTTCTGGTTTGCGTTGGAAGCGGGCCTCAAAGTCAGCGATGCCCCAGCGGATCTGGGTGCGGGCGTCGCGTTCGCTGGCGAGCGGCATGATGATGTGGTTGTAAACCTGGGCGAGCGCGGAGCCGTGCCCGTCGTAGCGGACGCGGGAGGCACGGTCAGCCTCGAGAATCATGTGGTAGGTGCGGGGGGCCTTGCTGTGCAGCCAGGAGAGCAGGGTGGGCCCGAAGTTGAAGCTTATGCGGGCGTAATTGTTGAGAATCCGGATAATTTCATCCTGCTTATTGGTGATGCGCGAGGCGCCATTGGGGGCGTAGCACTCGGCGGTAATGCGGTCATTCCAGTCGTGATAGGGGGCGGCCGACTCCTGAACCTCGACGGTTTCGAGCCAGGGGTTCTCGCGGGGTGGCTGGTAGAAGTGGCCGTGAATGCAGATGTAGCGATTTGGCGGCGCGGTGGGGATAGGCGGATGGCTGACGGGTACGGGATTCGCTGAAAGCGTTGGCATGAATATTTTTAGATGCTAACGGAAAAGGGGCACGGACGGATGTCCAAGCAGAAATCGACTATTTCAGGGCATATTCATCATGTGCTGGAGCTAACCGCTATTAGTTCCAGCAGATAAGCAGGGTGAATTACGTGCGGCCTGGCCATGGGTTGGGGGCGGAGGGCATTGGAGGCGGGGCCGGCGGCGGTGGCTGGCTGGTGGTGCGGGCGATGCAAGAGATGGTGAGGACAGTGATGTCGTCGGCCTGGCCGAAGCCCTGGGCGGTACGTGCGATCTCGGAGGCGGGTTTCAGGGTGAGGGGGGCGAGGCGATCGAAGCCGTAGAGTTCGCCACGGTGGGTGCGGGCCTCCGGAACACCGTCGGAGAGGAGGACGAGTTTTTGACCGGCATGCAGGCGGCCTTCATAGATCTCATATGTCTGGTCGGGTGCCATGCCCAGGGGCAGGGCGGGTGCGGTCTGGAGTTCATGCCCTTGGACATAGGGAGAGATGTGCCCGGCGTTGGCGACGGTGAAGCGGCCGTCGGGTGCGAGACGGATACAGCAGGCGGTGGTGAAGCCCGTGTCGCCGTGGTCGAGGAGCGCGGTGTTGAGCTCGCGGAGCATAGTGGCGGGCTCACGGGAAGGCTCGCGACGCAGGACGCCGAGGATCATGGAGACGCGCATGGCGGCGCGGAGGCCCTTGCCGGAGACGTCGCCGACAATGACGGTGAGGGACGGCTGATGTTCGTCTTCGTCATGGCAGGGAGATACGAGAAAGAAGTCGCCACCGACCTCACCTGCGGGCAGGTATACGGTTTCGACCTGGAAGCCGGGGGTGGGCTGGGTGGAGCCGGCAAGGAGAAGCTGTTGCATGGTGCGGGCGGCTTCAATCTCGTTTGCAATGGAGGCTCGCTCGCGCACCAGGCGCAGCGTGCGGACGACGATGACGGTCAGGAAGCCTGCGACGATGGCGAACTCGCCCATGGAGCCCGGGCGTAGCCTGTCAACGAAAGCATCCGCAAGGTTTGTGAGGAAGGCGTAGGAGAAGACGATGTAGTAAAGAGCCTTCCAGATAGCGAGGTAAAAGAGATACAGCCCGGCAAAGACGGCCAGAACGTTGGCATCCTGTTTGCCGCGGCGGACGCCGGTTGCGATAAGGAAAAAGATAACGGTAAGGACCAGGTAGCCGGAACCGGCAGAGACAGCTGCGTAAATGAGATAGGAGATGGTGCCCAGGGCGGCAGGTATCGCGAGCGCGTAGGAGAGGACGTACAGGACTTCAAAGGCGGTGAACCAGCGGCGGCGCGGGGTGCCTGCAATGTTGCGGCAGAACTCCAGCGCGGCCAACTCCGAGCAGAGAAGCAGAAGGCTGATGGGCCAGGAGATCCACTGGGTGCGCGAGAGATAGTGGAGGTCGGCGTAATGAATGAGCAGCCGGCTGAAGAGATGGCCGCCGGCATACACGGCGAGGAGAGGGTAGGCGATGACTCGAGGAATGAGGAAGGTAAGGGCGATGGCGAGGACGAGCAGCACGGCCCAAAGGGTGAGCATACTGGAGTTCTCACCCAGATTGCTGAAGAAGGTCTGCTGATCGCGAAGGAGGAGGGTAGCGGGAGCGAGGAAGACGGAGGATTTGGGGGAGATTCCGTCCTGCATGGTGAAGGAGACGCGGTCGACTGTACCGACGAAGGCGTGGATGACAAGGACCAGCTCAACAGGGAACTGGCCGGGAGCGGGATTGATCGCCGCGTTGGGTATGGCCAGGGTGGCGGAACGCGAGACGAGGAAGTCGCCGCGACCGGACATCCTGCCGTATCCGCCGATCTCCTGTCCGTTGGCGGAGGCGCGGTAGCTGCCGCCGAAGTTGGCGATGGTGAGGGCGAGGTCCTTGGAGCCGGGGGCGAGCTGGACGTGGACGCGGTACCAGACCTCGTTGAGGTTGAAGAGCATGTTGGTGTAGAGGGGCTTGGAGGTGTCAAGTACCTGCCAGTCCTTGTCGTCGTAGGTGGGCGAGGCGAAGGCGGGATTGCTGCCGGAGTGGAAGAGCCAGGGGTTGGTGAGGTCCAGTCGGTCGCCGAAGGGGGCAGCCTGAATGTTGTGGGGATCGATGGCGAGGCGCGATGGCGTGCTGGAGGGCTTGCGGCCGAGGGTGTATAGCTCGTCGTCATTGTCGGAGGCCTGTTTGGCATCCTCCTGGGCCTGCTTGATGGCCTTCTTGCCTTCCTGCTGGGCCTGACTGGAAAGCTGGTTCAGATTGCGCGGTGAGGGCGGTGAGGGCGGGGAAGGGATCTGGGGGCGTGCGGGTACAGCTGCTGCAAGGAACAGGAAGAGGGCGAGCAGACGGGTGAGGAACCTTGGACGCATCGTTGCTGAGCCCTTGTACACAGTGCCACCAGCATACCCGTAGCGTCCGGGGAACTCAGGAGGAATTCAGGTCATGGCTTGCGGTTTGGCGGCCAGGTCGCAGGCCCGCCAGAGATACCAGCTTGCGACGGAACACCATGGCTGCCAGCGTTTGGCTCGGGCTTCCATGATGGCGGGCCTGGGGAGATCGGCGGGAATGACCTTATCCGTTGGCTTGAGCTTACCGAAGGTCAGGGCGAAGCCTTTGCGGATGCCGTAGTCCGTGACCGGGAGGACATTGGGGCGGCCGAGGCGGAACATGAGGAACATTTCGACCGTCCAGGTGCCGATGCCGCGGACCTGGGTAAGATGAGCGATGATGTCGGCATCGGTCATCCGATGGATGCGGGCGAGGGATGGGACGGTTCCATCGAGAGTCCTGGCGGCGAGGTCGCGGACGGCGAGGGCCTTGTTGTGGGAGAGTCCGGCGGCACGGAGCTGGTCGTTGGGGGCGTCAAGCAGGTGTTGGGCGGTCGGGTGGGGGGCGGGTTCACCCGTTGGGAGCGGCTCGGCAAAGCTGGCGAGGAGCTTGGCGTGGATGCTCGCGGCGGCCTTGCCGTTGAGCTGCTGGTAGACGATGGAGCGGAGCAGGGCCTCAAAGGGAGACTGCGAGGAGCCGAGTTTGAGGGTGAATGGTCCTGCACGTTCGATGAGACGACCAAGTCTAGGGTCGCTCGCGGTGAGTTCGGCGATGGCGCGGGATCGATCGTAGCGCGGGGGGCGTGAGATAGCAGGCATGGGTTCATTCGACGACTCGGAGGCGCTCCGGATCTCGCTACCATTATGCCTTGGCGATCAGACATTGTGGACGCTCTGAGTGTCCGTTTATCGAACATTTGGCGCTTGGCCCAAAGGGCTTGTTTATATGCTCGAAACCCCCATGGGTTGGGGTAATGAGCGCTGGAGAGCACGATCTGTTGGGGGTAGGTAAAAGCACTGTTTCGATAATCGAATGCAGAAGAGGAAAAGGGAACCCCCCGGGGGACGGACGGGGATGGGAAGGCACCCTTGACTGCTATATTGGATCTTGTCGGTACTAGTTTTCCACGTAGCGAGTTCCTCTAACCGACTCCCTCCGTGGCTGTTCAAGTTGGTAAAAGCACAGGAAGTAGGAAGTTCTCATGGCGCAAGTTTTTGACCGCAGTTCGAACGCATTGGCCCGAGCGAGCCTGGTGCTCACCGGTCTGATTGTTATCGCGCTCGGGGTTGGCTTGAATTCGCTGCAGCGTTCCCCGTGGGTGACGCGGCAGGGTCAGCGACCCGATCAGCCAGTACCGTTCTCGCACAAGCACCACGTGGAAGGCCTCGGCCTGCAGTGCCAGTACTGCCACACGTCGGTGGAGAAGGCAAGTTACGCGGGAATTCCGCCTACCAAGACTTGTATCAACTGCCATGCGCAGATCTGGACCAACGCCGAGCTCCTGGAGCCAGTACGTCATAGCTGGGCGACTGGCGAGTCGATCAACTGGATCAAGGTACACGATCTACCGGATTATGTGTACTTCAATCATGAAATCCACGTAAACAAGGGCATTGGTTGCGCGAGCTGCCATGGCCGTGTGGACCAGATGCCGTTGATGTACCAGCAGGCCTCGCTGCAGATGGAATGGTGCCTTAACTGTCACCGCAACCCGGCCGTAAACCTTCGCCCGACTAGCGAAATCTACAACATGGCATGGTCTGGGCCTTCCACAGACAAGCCAGTGTGGTGCGCTGAAGCGCCCGGCAAGAACGTAAACGGCACGGGTGATCGGACTCCGACAGCGCAGGGTTTGAGCTGCACTACAAAAGATCCTTCCGCTCAGAACCCGAGAATCGCAATGCTGCAGGGAATTGACAGGCTGCGTCCGCAGAGCGGCGACAACCAGACCGTAAGTGATGTACCGCCGGCCGGGATGACGATGCCCACCAGCTATCAGAAATTTACCAGCCAGGTCGATCTTGGCAAATATTTGACGAGCGAATACCACATCCGCACAGCGAACGAGCTTGCAAGCTGCGAGGTGTGCCACCGATGAGCAATTCTCAGCCGAGTGATCTCCAGAACATGACGAATAAAGAGAACGTAGGAACTGTAGAAACTTCAGTACAGGTTGTGACGTCGATCGGGCCGGCACCGGCCCCGAAGATGACGTTGGACGCAGTCCGGGAGAAACTCGCCGGCCAGACGGGACGACGCTTCTGGAAGAATCTCGATGAGCTGGCAGCTACCAAAGAGTTCAACGATTTGATGGGGGAAGAGTTTCCTCGCCAAGCGATGCAGGGAGAGTGGGTTGATGCTGTTTCGCGGCGAGGCTTCCTCAAGGTAATGGGTGCGTCTCTGGCGCTGGCCGGCCTGGCAGGTTGCACCAAGCAGCCCGATGAGCCGATCTATCCTTACGTAAAGCAGCCGGATGACCTGGTCTTTGGCAAGCCGATGTTCTTTGCCACGGCACATCCGTTCCCGACCGGCGCGATTCCAGTGCTGGTGAAATCGGATGCTTTCCGTCCGATCAAGATTGAGGGCAACCCGGATCACCCGATGTCCAAGGGCAAGTCCGATGCAATTACGCAGGGCACCCTGCTGGGTCTGTACGATCCGGATCGCTCGACGACGACGCATTACCGCGGAGAGGAATCCACCTTCGGCAAGTTTCAGCAGGATTTTCTGACTGCCGTCAAGGCGACGCAGGGCGGCCAGGGTATCTATTTCCTGAGCGAGACGATCACATCCCCCACGCTAGCCGGCCAGTGGCTGGCAGTGCAGAAGGCTTATCCGAACGCCAAGCTTGCCCAGTGGGATCCTATCAATCAGGATCCTTCACGTGCGGCAACCAAAGCAGCCTTTGGCAGCTATACGGATGCGCAGTACAAGCTTGAAGGCGCCGATGTGATCCTGTCGCTCGACGCCGATTTCCTGGGGGGCATCGCGCACCCGGGTTTTCTGCCGCTTGCAGCAGCCTACTCGGAGCGCCATCGCTTTGACGCCGAGGAGCCAGATAAGCCGATGAACCGGATGTACGTCGTAGAGGCGATGCCTACGGTTACTGGTTTCAAGGCGGAGCATCGCCTGGGTTTGAAGCCCAGCGAGATAGCGCTCTTTGCGCAAGCTCTCGTAGGTGGACCGGTTCCAAAATTCTCGAATCCCGATGCGGCCAAGTTCATGACGGTGCTGTTGGCAGATCTTCAGGCCTCCGGCGGCAAATGCGTGGTGATCCCAGGCGAGCAGTCGCCCGTGGCTGTCCATGCCGCTGCTATCGCTCTCAACTCAAAGTTTGGAGCTGCTGGCAAGACGGTTATCTATACCGAGACAGTCAACCCTCTGCCGACCGAACAGCTTTCGGATCTCAAGGCAGTCGTTGCGGACATGAACGCAGGCAAGGTTCAGTGGCTCATTATGCTGGGCGCCAATCCGGTCTACTCCGCGCCGGCAGATCTTGAGTTTGCCGCGGCATTGAGCCGAGTTCCGATGACCGCCTCGCTGAGCACGCATGTCGACGAAACATCGAACGGCGCGACCTGGCAGTTCAACAAGGCGCATTATCTGGAATCATGGTCGGATGCACGGGCCTACGACGGTACGCTGACCATCATCCAACCGATGATTGAGCCTCTGTATCACGGCAAGACCGCTCACGATGTTCTGCAGGGCTTGCTCGACAATCCGCAGAACTCTGCGCATGATGCAGTTGTCGCCAATGCCCGGA
>JAYVDT010000494.1:0-10055 GCA_043749265.1 Rhodanobacteraceae bacterium
CCCTCCTTTTGATCCAGTTGCATCCAACCGTTAGTAACCAAAAAACTGAAACCGCAAAGACGGTTCGCTACATTCGCCGGGACGGCTGTCGAGCCGCCCGACCACTTCACTCTAGCTTGCTGCCTCAATCACCGGGGCCCTTTAGAAGGACCTTTGCAATATGCCAAAGCCGCTCATTAGTGAAAACCCACAGCCTAGGGACCTTCAATTCACTCATTTTGGCGTTTTGAATACAGGTGGGCAGAGCAAGAGCTCGCTGTTCACCTCCATCAGTGTAAACATCCTGCTGGCACTTGCCATCGTGATTATCGGAGCCGCCGCCCGTTCGACGGTCAAGGACGTACGCGTCAAGGAAGCGACCTACGTTGTGCCGGTCAAGGCGGAGCCGCCACCGCCACCCAAACCCAAGATTGTTCCACCGCGGATCGTTCCCCCACCACCTCCCAAGTTGGAGACGCCAAAGATCAAGCTACCGGATGTAAAGCTTCCCGATCCCCCCAAGCCTATTGAGGTAAAGATGCCGAAGCCGGTCCCGGTGATCGCGCCCGCCCCGCCCAAACTGGTCGTGGCGATGGCAGCGCCCAAGCCAGTGGCTGTCAACCTTGGCAAGGCAGCTTCGGTACCGAACAACGATTCTCACCCCTCAGCAGTCTCGCTTGGGCGTATTGATAATCCGATCGCCGCTTCAAATCGTCCTGCGACGGCTGCAGTCAGCCTTGGTAACTCCGGAATGCAGGGGATGCCTCCTGGTTCTGGCCGGGGACCTTCGGCGAGCGCAGTCAGCCTCGGCTCCGGTCAGCCTAACGGAAGTCTCTCCGGTACGGGTCCACGTGCAATACAGGGCGTGAAGCTGGGAGTTACCGGTGGAACGCCTGGCGGAAATGGCAACGGTCTGGGTACAAGCCCGCAACAGGTCAAGCTTGGTGGAAATGTCGCCGCCGCGGCTCCTTCCGCGGCCCTGGTAGCCAAGGCTCCGGTACGCTCCGGCCCGCAGGTTACGTTCAAGCCGAAACCGGTTTACACCACCGAAGCAACGGCGATGCACTTGGAAGGGGTGGTCTCTGTTCGTATCAGGGTCTCGGCCGGTGGATCAGTCTCGGTGGTCGGAGTGACCAGCGGACTGGGACACGGGTTGGATGAGTCCGCGGTACATGCGGTCGAGGGAACAAAGTTCAAGCCGGCCATAGACGCTAACGGCAATCCAATTGATTGGGAAGGTGTCGTCAGAATTACGTTCCAATTAGCCTAACCGGAATACGCTCTCAGCCTCTGGTCGGAACATCGACTGGCATCGTCCCCACAAGTTTTACGGCCTCTGGCCGTGTACCCGAGCAGTACCTTACACAGGAGCTTCAAACCATGATCTCTCGGAAGCAAATCATAGCCGGACTTTCGCTGGCACTCTTCATCGCCTCAGCATTGCCCTCGCATGCCGCCGGCATCACAATTTTCAAGGGCAAGAAGAAGGAAGAGCCAGCAGGCAAGAAGCTGACTCCTGCTCAGATCGCTCTCATCGACAAAGCGATTATTCGCGAGAAGGCCGTTATCAAAGTGGTCAAGGAGCGCGCTCCTCTCGTTGAGACTTACATCCAGAACATGCGTCCGGATCCGGTCATGCGCCAGGTACCTGAGTCGGATGAGCACTTCCTTGGACGTGTTGAGTTCGGCAAAATCATTGGCGACAGTGCCTATGAAACCGGCCCGAAGGCGGGTCAGAAAGCCAGCAAGCTGGGTTTCTTCAAGAACTCGATGGGTTTCCTGACCGGTCTAGGCGGCTCGCTGCACCTTCAATTCAGCGAGAAGGGCTTCCTTCAGATGCTGCTGATGGATTCGAACAACTTCGACCGCCAGCACTATAACTTCTACTTTGTCCGCAATGACTTTCTCGGCAATATCCCAACAGCCGTCTTTGACGTGACGCCAGCGAGCAAAAGCGACAAGGGTCGGTTCTTCGGCCGCATCTGGGTCGAGACCCGCAACGGCAACGTCGTCCGCTTCAACGGTGACTTCGCCGGCTCCGAGAAGGATTATCAGGAGTTCTTCCACTTTGATAGCTGGCGCACCAACGTTCAGCCCGATCTCTGGCTGCCGACCAGCTTTTACGTAGAAGAAAGCGACCCCAAGAGCCAGACCAGCACGCTCAAGTTCAAGGCCATCAATCATGTCTGGGGCTACGTACTAAAGGTTCCGGCGGCGACTGCAGAGAACACGTCTCTTGACGTAGTCGGCGCGACCGACGTCTCCAACGATGCTTCCGATCTGAGCCCTCTCGCTGCACAGCGCGCCTTCACCAAGCAGGCTGAAGATAACGTCGTGGAGCGCCTGTTCCAAGCCGGTCTGCTGGATGCACCCAGCGAGTTCGACAAGACGTTGGAGGCCTTGGCCAACAATATCCTGGCATACAACAAGGTTGCAGTCGGTAGCCCGATCCATGTACGCACTCTGCTCACGGAGCCACTTGAGTCGCTTTCGGTCGGGAACACGATCATCCTCTCCAAAAGCCTGATCGACACGACCGCAGTAGTCACCAGTGACGGCGCACAGCAGATGGGTAACCTGAATGCGCTTCTGGCATTCCAGCTCGCACACATTATCTCCGGTCACCGCCTGGATACCAAGTACGCCTTCAATGACCGCCTGCTCTTTCCAGATAACTCCGCGTTCAAGCGCATCCCGATGCACCACACGGACGCCGACAATACGGAAGCTGCCAAGAAAGCAATCGAGCTCCTCAATGCTACAGAATTGGTTGACGGTCAGAAATACTTTGGTCTGTACCTGCAGCAGCTCCAGCAGCGGGTCAAGGGCCTGAAGGCCCTCAATCAGCCGGTCATCGGGGACGGTCTGGTCAAAAGCGACACCGATCCTACCTTCTGGCTTGCGGCTCTGATGCCCAAGGGTGAAAAGTTGGATGTGAAGAATCTGAAACAGCAGGCAGCAGTGCCCCTGTCCAGCTTCCTCCGGTTCGACCCCTGGACCGATCAGGTAGTCACGATGCACACCGCATACGAGCCAATCCTGAGCGCCAGCGACAAGATGCCTTTCGAGGTCTCACCGGTTTATCTGAAACTCTCCTACTTCAAGGCCCCGGCTGATCCGCAGGCTAGCCCAGCAACGGGGACCGCTGCACCTGCCGATGGTACTTCCGCTCCGGCTGCGGCTCCGGCAACCGATGGAACGGCTCCCACTGCTGCTCCTGCACCAACGACACTGCCCCCAAGCAACAACTAGGGGTATCCACGACGCGTGGGATTGGCGACACGGCGCCTGGTCCCGCGCCGACAGGAAGTCCCTGTATAAATTCAGTCCCTCTGACCCCATGGACTTGCAGCAGCAATCAGGAGATGCACATGAAAAAGTTTCTTACTTCGGTTCTCGGCGTCGCCAGCCTGCTTGTTTTGGTTCCCTCCATGCGAGCCCAGGCTGTCTACACGGCGGAACGCACCTCGCGCATTCAGGCTGGTGGCGGTCTCCTCTACCTCAACAATGACTTCACCCCGGGTTCCGTCTACGGCGGTTCCTTTTGGGGCGACTTCGATTTTTCCCGGCACATCGGCCTCGAAATCGAAGGTCACCTTGGTTCGTTGATCACCCCCGACGACGTCACAGAGACCAGTTACCTCGTTGGACCTCGGATAAGCTATCGCCGGCGGCGCCTGAACCTCTACGGCAAGATCATGGTAGGTCGCGGCACCATCTCTACCGTACATCCGACCCTGCCCAACACCTCTTCAACTTACAACATCATCCCTGCCTACGGTGGTGGCCTGGACTATCAGTTTTCGCGTAAGCTCAACCTCCGCGTAGTGGACTTTGAGGTGCAGAAGTGGCCCGACTTTGAGCCGCACACGCTTTCTCCTCTCGCCATCAGCATCGGCTTGATGTACGTTATCCGTTAGGTCGCGCGAAGAGAGAGAGTTTGACAACGGTGTCAGGTCCATTCCGCTGCCTTGAATGGAGACTCCAATTTGATCAAACGCCTCGCCATCGCCTGTTTCCTTCTTGGCGGAAGTGTCACTGCTCTCACGGCGCAGGCTGTCTCTACCGCAGCTCGTCGTGCTGATCTCCAGATCGGGGTTGGGTTTGTTGGGGTCAACTCCGACTACACCCCTGATAGTTTCAGAGGTTTCGCGCTCTACACGACCTACGACGTGACCAACTGCTGGGGCGGGGAATTCGTCTTACATCAGGCAAACTCACGCGACGGAGACAAGCTTTATGAACGGACGTATGAAGTTGGCCCCCGGTTCCACCGGACATACGGCCGACTCTCTCCTTATGTCAAAGCAATGTATGGCCGCGGCGTCTTCAACTTTCCCCTGGATGTAGCCAATCTTGCCTATAACTTGTTCGCCGGCGGTCTGGGGTCTGACATTCGGGTGCTTCCCTATCTGAACGTCCGTATCGACTATGAGTATCAGCGCTGGATAAATTTCCCGCCCACCGGACTGGCTCCGCAGATCCTTACCGTTGGCATGGCGTATCACTTCCCAGGTAACCTTAAACGTTCAAGGCACTACTAAAAAGTAGTGCCTTGTGTCGTTAAATCGATTCGGTTCAGCGAAACCTAGAAGTGGTAGGCAATCCCGACCGAAGGCATGCTGATTACTTCATAGCGATTGGTGCGGAAGCGGTCCACGAAGCTGGGTGCCTTCACGAAGATTCCCCGATACTGCACGCGGATATCAAAGCTGGGGCTCAGTTCATAAGCAACACCGCCACCGAACACCGCGCCGATATTGGTGTTTTGTTTGGCATCCAACGTGAAAGAGCCTTCCTGGATTGGCGTAAAGACGACTCCGCCGACACCGGCCTCCAAAAACGGGTTGTAGTTCTTGTAGGTACGCCCGTAGACAAAGGCTCCACTCAATTCCTGCTGACGAGTGTGCACCGGGTTGAAGATCGCAGTGTTTTGACCGCCGTACTGGAAGTAATTGGTGTTTTGAGCCCAGGAGTAGTTCGCCTCGAGAGCGCTATGAGGGGTAAGGAGGTAGCGGTAACTCAGCAGCACACCGGCAGTCTTGCTTGACCGCAAAGTCACCGAATTGCTTCCGTGGACCGTCGGTCCAATGAGTCCGAAGCCGCTGATACTGATGTCTTGCCGGCTCTCCTGTGCGAATCCGGCAGCAGCGGACAACATGACCGCGCCCAACAAAATCATCTTCTTCATTCTTGTCTCAAACCCTCTCAGAGTCTCGCGATACCCGCTTGGACTCCGTCGTGCATCAATTCGGTATCGTATTGGCGGGCCAAAACGAACTCAAACCTGATTGTACCCGTTGATACCTCGCTGGCTGGCAGACACACACAAAAAGGCCGGACCATGTGCAGGTCCGGCCAGGTTTAGTCAGGTGCTGTTAGTTGGAAGGCGGCGTCGGCGGAGGACCATGCATATGTTCCATATGCTCGTCGCGACGCTCCTTCATCTTTTCCGTCATGGCGTCGAACTTCACCTTTTGGGCATCGGTCAAAGTTGCCTTGACCTTGCTCTGTTCGTTCTCGTGAATCGCCATCATCTTGGCGTGATTGTCCGGTCCGGTGGTGGAGGTGTCGTCGCGAAGCGCCTTCATCTGGACCATGCCATCGTCCTGGATCGCCTTGATCTGTGTGACCTGATCGGGAGTCAGGTTGAGCTCTTTAGTCATATGCTCAAGGTGTTTCTTCTGCATCTCGGGTCCGTTATGCATCCCGCCGCCATGCATCCTGCCCATATGTGGCGGGGGCGGAGGTGCATTCTGGGCAATGAGTGCCGTTGCGCTCAGCATGCCGGTGCACATGGCCAGCACTGCGACCCGCAGGGCCGGAACACCAAATCTTTTCACTGCGATTTTCATATTCATTGCTTACACTCCGTTTCAGGTCAATTGAGTAGCTGATTGGCAGAATGAACTACCAGCCAGTGTCTCTGCCCAGTGCAAACGCTATTTCATCTACAAATGTTGTGGTCTGCCCTCGAAATACTCTAAAACTGGATAAATTAGCGAAACGTATAGGGGTCACCGTGCAACCCCGCGTAGGCCTCTACAACCTTCAGGAAAGCGACTGCAGCGTGCGATAGTGTCGCTTGCCGACGATAGACAAGTCGTAGTTTGCGCTCGATCTGCAACTCCCTGATCCGTACCCGGACGAGCGACCCAGCAGCAAGCTCTTTTTCGACCGTGAGCCCAGGGACCAGCGCGACGCCGTTACCCATCTCGACGAAGCGTTTGATCGCCTCCAGCGATGGCAGCTCAACGCCCATCTGAAGCGGTGTCTTGTATCGCCGAAATGTCTGAATAACCTTTTGACGCTGCGGCGAGGGGATATTGTGCGCGATAAAGTTCTGCGCGCCAAGCTGGCGGATCGATACCTCACCAGCCGAAGCGAGAGTATGCTGCGGATTGACCACCAGCGCCAGTTCGTCTCGATAAACCACGACTGATTGAACCTGCGGATCTTCCGGCTTGAAGGAAAGCACGCCGATCTCGACCGAATGCATCAGCACCTCATCCGGGATGCGGCTGGCAAGCGCGCGGCTCACGGCGACCTTGATATGCGGATTCTGCCTCCGATATTCGTCTAACAAAGGCAGGAGATACAGGCAGGTATATTCATTCGCGGCAAGGTTCAGACGGCCCCGGTGAAGTTCGCGAAGTTCAGTCAGCGCGCCTGCCGCGTCGTTGCGCAGATTCAGCAGCTTAATCGCATATTCGCGCAGAACTTCACCCGCGTCCGTAAGCGTTCCGTCGCGGGATGAGCGCTCCAGCAGCACTTCACCAAGTTCCGCTTCCAGCTTGGCGACGGCCTGGCTGACGGCTGGCTGTGTGCGGTGCAAGCGTGCCGCGGCGCGGGAAAAGCTGCGCTCTTCTGCCACGGCGAGGAAGGTTTCAAGCTGAAAGAGATCCATGGACGATCCTTCGGTGATCCCTGAGCAGGTATTCAGGGGTAATGGCCACGCTATAGAATCGAGGACAATCGCGACTGGACTTCTGTGCGCTGTCAAGTGTCCGGATGTCTATACCATGATTAGAAATGATGATACTAGTTACTCTTAGCATAAGTGTTGATTATGCTAAGGGATAGTTGAGAGCGAGCAATTGATGAGCATTCCATCTCAGAACGACTCCCGAATTATCTTCTTCGACACCACTCTGCGCGACGGCGAGCAAAGTCCCGGCTGCACCATGCACCATGGCGAAAAGCTGCGGATGGCGCATCAACTGGCGGCGTTGGGCGTTGACGTTCTGGAGGCCGGGTTCGCGATCGCATCGCAGGGCGACCTTGAGTCCATTCGGGCGATTGCCAAAGAGGTTCGTGGGCCCCGTATCACCTCGCTCGCCCGCTGCAAGCGCGAAGATATCGAGGCGGCCGCACGCTCGATAGAATTAGCCCCCCTGAACCGAATACACGTGTTCCTTGCAAGCTCCGACCTGCATCTGGAAGCCAAGCTGAAGATTACGCGGGCACAAGCTTTGGAACAGGCCGCGGAGGCGGTCACGCTGGCTTGCACTTACACGGACAACGTGGAGTTTTCCGCGGAAGACGCGACCCGCTCTGACCCCAACTTCCTGCGGCAGATTGTGACCGTCGCGGTCCAGGCGGGCGCCACGACCATCAACCTGCCAGACACCGTCGGCTACACCACGCCAGATGAGTACCGCGACATGTTCGAGCGGATGCAACGTAAGATTCCCGGCGTGGAGCACATCATTTTTTCAACTCACTGCCACAACGATCTTGGCATGGCTGTGGCGAACTCGCTGGCAGGCATCGAAGGCGGGGCGCGCCAGGTAGAGTGCACCATCAACGGCATCGGCGAGCGTGCGGGCAATGCCGCACTTGAAGAGATTGCCGCCACGCTTGCCACACGGCGCGACAAGTTTCCGTACACCAACGGTATCAACATGAAACAGCTTTACCCGACCAGCCAACTGCTTGCTGAACTCATCAGTTTTGGCTGCTCGCCAAATAAGGCTGTCGTCGGCGCAAATGCCTTCGCCCATGAGTCAGGCATCCATCAGCACGGCATGCTTGCCAATCCGCTGACTTACGAGATTATGACGCCGGAGTCCGTTGGCGTTTCGTCGACGAATCTTGTGCTCGGCAAACACTCCGGCCGGCGCCTGTTGGAGCAGAAGCTCAAGCTGCTGGGCCACCCGCTCTCGCGCACGGAGCTAGATGCAGTCTACGAGCGCTTCACGGCGCTCGCCGACCGCAAGAAATCAATCTACGACCAGGACTTGATCGGTCTGTTGAAGGAAGATACAAGCGTCGTTTCTGCATAACAGCAATAAGGGCGCACAAGCCCGAGGGATCCAGAGAATGAAGTTGAAGATTGCAGTCCTGGCCGGCGATGGAATCGGCCCCGAAGTCACGAACGAAGCGATCGCTATTCTGCGCGCCGTCGCTGAGCTCGGCGGACACGAATTCACATTTTTCCCCGCACTCATTGGAGGCGTTGCCATCACGGAGACCGGCTATCCTCTGCCGGCCGATACGCTCAAAATTGCCCTGGATTCAAATGCGGTCCTTCTCGGGGCCGTTGGAGACAACAAGTTCGCCGCGCTCTCGCCGGACAAGCGTCCAGAGGCGGGTTTGCTGCAGATTCGCCAGGCGCTCGGTGGTTATGCAAACCTGCGCCCATCCATTGCTTACAAGGCTCTTGCAGCAAACTCCCCATTGCGTCCAGAGATCGCT
This sequence comes from Rhodanobacteraceae bacterium, assembly GCA_043749265.1. Taxonomy (GTDB): domain Bacteria; phylum Acidobacteriota; class Terriglobia; order Terriglobales; family Acidobacteriaceae; genus Edaphobacter. The sequence goes on from JAYVDT010000494.1 coordinate 8,677, forward strand.
CAGGGAGCAAATATTCTCTTCGTCCGTGAGCTGCTTGGCGGCCTCTATTTCGGTGAGCCGCGCTGGTGGGATCGCGACAAGAACGAAGCCATCAACACCATGCGCTACACCAGGGATGAGGTGGTGCGTGTGGCCCGCGTCGCGTTCGAGCTGGCAAGCAAGCGCCGCAAGAAAGTTACCAGCGTCGACAAGGTCAACGTGCTCGAAGTCTCACAGCTTTGGCGCTCAGCCGTCACCGACGTTTCAAAAGAATATCCGGAGGTCACGCTGGAGCATCAGCTCGTTGATTCCATGGCGATGCACCTGATGAATATTCCGCGCAACTTCGATGTCGTACTGACGGAGAATCTCTTCGGAGACATACTCTCCGACGAGGCAGCGGTTATCACTGGTTCGCTCGGCATGCTGCCCTCCGCGACCATTGGCGGCGTCGTCAATCTCTATGAGCCTGTACATGGCTCGGCCCCTGATATCGCGGGAATGGGCAAGGCAAATCCACTCGGCGCCATCTTGACCGCGGCAATGCTTCTCCGGCACTCCGGAGGATTGGAAGCAGAGGCCACCGCCGTTGAGCAGGCTGTTGAGTCTGTGCTAGCCGCAGGTCATCGCACCGCCGATATCGCGCGCGGAAGTGATCCTGCACACACCGCCGTGACAACCACTCAGATGGGCAAGCTTGTCCATCAGGCACTTTCGGAATCGTTTGATCTTCGTCAATCGATGCACGCGGTCTAGAGGCGTTATGGATTTTTCTCCACGAGTTCGTTATCTGTTGGTGAACGCTGCAATTGTACTTGCGAGTGTGATTCAACTTGTCCGCGGTTACAAGCCCATCATCGTAATTGCCGGTGCCGCAGCATTTCTCCTGATGGGCAATTTAACGGTCTATCTTTCTGGCGCAAGGCAGCGGGCGATCCGACGCCAGAAAAAGCGCGATTACTACTCGAGTTAGCCATGCTTACGACTGTAAAGAATTCGATCTGTATAGCCCGCTGCGTTGCATTCGCATGTCTGACAATGTTCGTCGGTCAAAATGTTCACGCGCAACTGCTCGAAGAGCCTGCGATTCCAGCGAAAGTGAAGCGCGAAAAGAAACATCCTGCGGACCTGGAATGGATGTGGCAATACTCCCCCCCGCCTGCAGAAGGTCGCGAAAATGAGTTGATCCAGGACTCACATTTCAGGCCATTTTTAGATCGTTACCTAACGGCCCCGCAGTCGTTCTGGGGGCCGAAGCCGGAGGACCCAAAGTCTCCGGTGCATAAGTCGCTCGCAGATACGGCATACGATTTCCTGGCCATCCCCGGGCGTGTCATAACCGATGACAACCGTTACCTTACCGTGACGGGTGCGGTACGGCACTTCCGTACTTCAAGAGG
>JAYVDT010000495.1:0-3044 GCA_043749265.1 Rhodanobacteraceae bacterium
CGGATCACCAAGGTTGACACCCAGAATCCCACTCGCGGAGAGCGTGGACTGAGGCGTATCGGCCTCCATCCGATTGATCTGCACAACCTCTGTCTTGCCGTCGTAATGACCCAGCAACTGACCCTTGACGGGAATGTCCGAGAGCGCTCCGCGGCGGCGCACTCCCGTCGGAGAGAGTTGCAGATTGGCGTCGGCCTGAACCGTATCGGCAATGGAAGTTGCGGGTCCGCCCCACTCGACTTTCAACGGACCGGACATCGAGATATCGAAGCCCAGATCGCCATAGTTTGGGGGCGCCGTGATGTCCAAAATCGTCCGCAACGGAATGCGGTCTACTTTGACGGTCAGGTAAGCGCGCGCAGGCACGACAGGAGCCACCACCGGCGCATCCGAGACAATTCCTTTGCCGGTAATTGCCGTAGAGGTTTTATTGGCTGTCGTGGTTGCGCCTTTGACCGTGGCGGAGGTGCTTGGCGTGTTTTGCGGAGCTTCGCCAAGCCAGTTATCAATCTTCAATTCGCCCAGAGCGCTGCCGCCGCCGGGCAGGTAGCCGGTCAGCGCGCTGAAGAGAAGCTGGGTGGGAGTGATCTTTAACTGACCTCCGCCGTCGATATCGTGCAGACGAACATATTGATTTTGATACGCGGCTTTATGCACCTTCATCGCGCCAACGAGCAGATAGCCGGTCTGACAATCGGGATCGGGCGGCAAGGTCTTGGGCGCGGTAGTGGCGGCTTCTTTCTTGCTGCGCTCCCGCTGCCAGAATTTGGGATGCTTCTGCGCCACTGCCGGCTCAACGTAGCAGTTGTGTCCGGCAAGATCGACGTCAACCGTGCCGGCCTTGAACCCGTCTACATCCGTCAGGATGGAGATCTGCTTAAGTTCCAGCGAGCCGACGAGCTTGGCCTGCCACTCCGGATTGGCAAAGTGATGGATCGCTGCCGTCGCCGTAAATTCTGACGTTTCGCCCGTGTGGAAGTCGAATTGGGTGAGCTGCGCCATGTCGCGCCCCACCTCGGCTTCAAGATGAAGACTGGACTTGACCTCAGGTTCCTTCTGTATCTGCGTCCGAAGATCACGAAGGTCGATCGTTGCGCCGTACCGATCGGTTGCCGAAAGATATTTCACCTGCGCGTTCAGATCGGCGGCAGTCAGGTTGAACGGGATGGAACGATCGTTCAGAAGCGCGATGCCATGCACCAGTTCAACCTGCTGTGCGCGCAGGTCCAGCAACGTGTCAAGGACAGGCTCATTGCTCTGCGTAGGGTGCTTGGGAACGGGCTGGTTGGTCTTGCCGCTCTTGTCGATGATGAGGTGAACGTGAGGCTGCTCCACCCGCAACAGGCTGAGCCCGATGTGTGACGCGAGGCCTGTGCCGCTGGCATGCTGCAGAAAGCTCAGGATCTTGAGCCGGATCAGGATGCGGTCGGCAGCCAGATACGGCGCTTCGCCCGGGCCTTCCAGCCCATGGATGACCAGGTGGTCGCCTTCAATAGCGAGATGCCAGATGTCGAATTTAATCAGGCCAAGATCAACCTTCCCGCCAGTTGCATCCTCGAGGACGCCGACAACCTGCTTGCCGACACGGCGCTGAAAATCCGGCGTCGTTGTGTAGTACGCAAACCCAAGGAACAAGACAATACTCAGCGTTGCAAGAATGCCAATCGTCCAACCCACAGCGACACCGAATCGGGCCCCGGCGCTGGGAGCGGCCTTCGGGACTTTTACTGGCTCAGTCGTCGCGGGGACCTTCTGGTCTTCGCTCACGGAGTCACCTCCCCGGGCTTGATCATGCGGACTGTTCCCTGGGCCTTGAGCGATTGCAACCAGTCAGAGAGCAGATTCCCTACTCTCTGCTGCAGAAGAACTTCCTGAATGCGATCCGAGATTGTGTCCAGAACAGGTGCCTTCGCATTCAGCCGGGCGTACTCCGGCAACAACGTCTTCTGGTAATAATCCCTGATTTCTTCAGGCGAAATGCGAATTCCAGCACGGAAGCGACCCTCGATGAACTTCAGAATCTCCATTCGCTGCCGCCAGCGCTCGGTCAGTTCATCCAGCGTGAAACCCTGGTCTGCTACAAACTTTTCCCATCCTGCGTCTGTCTCGCAGTGGTATCGCGTGCAGGCGGGGATCTCCTTGCGCAGACTGTTGAGTTCGGCCTTGGCCTCAGCGGTGGTTGCGAGTCCGTCGGGCTGGAGTTTCGCCTGCTGCAGAATGAGCACGCGATCTACAAGGCGCTCAATTGCATTTTCTCGCGAGAACTTCCCGCCCGGATCGCGAAAGGGCTGGAAGGCAGAGAAGTGGCGCTCTTCTTCAACATCGCTCTCCAGAATCAGATCTCCATTGACTACGCCGATGACTTGATCTACCAGAACGCCTTGCTTGGCGCCCGGGTCCATTTCGGCTATGGGCGCAGACGTAGCATGGACAGTCGCCTTCGAATCGGCGCGGCCCTGTGTCTTCGCATTTGCGGGAGCGGTGGCAGAAGTTGGACGACGGGTCTGAACCCCGGTCTGAGTCTGCGCGATTGCCAATGTTCCGCTAGGCGCATGCATCATGGCTGCAAGGGTGAAGAGCCGGATTGTGGAGTACAGGGTCATGATGATTCCGGGTCGCCTAAAAGCTCTGTCCAATGCTAAAGAAGAAGTTGAAACTTTTACCCGTCTGCGTGGATGGCTTGTTGTTGTTGAAGTACGTACCATCCGCATTCAGGGTCGGGATGACAGGGTAATGGGGCGGGTTCAGATTGTAGCCCAGGTCCACACGGATAGGGCCAACAGGCGTCTTGTAGCGCCCCCCCAGACCCAGCGTGTGGGAGAAATAATTGAAGTTGCAGGTGCCTATCGCAATGCCGCCACTGACGTTCTCGCAGGTCGCTTCGTTCGGCTGGTGGAATCGTACGATGCTCGGGAAGATATCGCCCACATGCTGAAAGACGTTACCCATGTCGTGGAAGATGACGAAGCTTACGTTGTCGCCAACGTAGGGCAGCGTTGGAGCCGGCAAACGCAGCTCAAACGTATTGATCAGCACGCCGGAAC
>JAYVDT010000496.1:0-9998 GCA_043749265.1 Rhodanobacteraceae bacterium
GTCGACCTGCGCGAGGAGAAGTTTGTCGGCTGCCAGAACGGTGACCGAGCGGATGCGCTCCGACTCGTGCTTCGTCGCGGCTGCTTCAACTGCCTCGTCGGCCAGGCGTTTCTGGGCTTCCAGGCCTTCAGTACGCTCCAGGCTTTCAAGTTCGGCATCTTCAAGCTTACTGATTTCACCCTGCGCAAAGGCAATTTCATGCTCAAACGCAGTGACCTGTACGGTAGTCGTGGCGAGATCCATCTGCTTGCGAACGCGTGCAATCTTGGCTTCCCTGTCCTTGACATCACTCTCCTGACGGCGGCGCAGGACCTCTTCCTTCGCTATCAGGTCCAGGACGACGGCACGCTGGCCCGCGGTGGCTTTGTGTTTAACGTCGAGTTGGGCCACCAGTTTGGGGAGGGCGACCATCTCGTCGCGGAGCCGTTTGGCCTCAGCGTCCAGGCGTTGCAACGACATCAATTTTTCCAGATCTGCGTGCATAGCATTCTCCTACAATCACGATGCTAGTTCATAAAGCCGTCAATCGGAAAGTGGTGGCTTTCGGGGACTTAAAGTGAATCAATCGGAAAATTCTAGTAGTCTAATCGAAAAATAGGCATCGAAGAAAGCAAGCATGGCAGCCGCTGGCGCGACCCTCCAAAATCAAGGTACTGACCATGAGCTTGACAGTCCTGAGCAGTTAGCAGCCGACGCCGCTTGGCGGCCCAGGGCCAACATCTGGGCCATCGCGCTGACGGTGACGTTAGCGACGTTCATGGAAGTTTTGGACAGCTCGATTGCGAACGTGGCTCTGCCCCATATTGCAGGTTCGTTGGGGGCATCCCAGGACGAAGCTACTTGGGTTCTGACGAGCTATCTCGTTTCGAATGCAGTCATCCTGCCCGCCTCTGCTTATCTCACTACATTTATTGGGCGCAAAAAGTTTTACATGATCTGCGTCGTGCTGTTTGGGGTGTCGTCGATGCTGTGCGGGCTGGCACCTTCTCTGCCAATCCTGATCTTCTGCCGCGTGCTGCAGGGGGCAGGCGGCGGTGGACTTGCGCCTTCTGAGCAGGCGATTCTGGCGGACACCTTTACGCCGAAGCAGCGTGGGCAGGCTTTTGCGCTCTACGGGCTTGCGGTCGTGTGCGCGCCGGCGATTGGCCCTTCGCTAGGCGGCTGGATTACGGATAACTACAACTGGCGCTGGATTTTCTTTATCAATGTGCCGATCGCGCTGCTTTCGCTATTCCTGACAAACAAGCTGGTGGAAGATCCACCGCACGTGACACGTGAGGTTCGAGCTTCAAAGAAGGGTGGCCTGAGGCTGGATTTGTTTGGGTTCGGTCTGCTTGCGGTGGGTTTCGGCTCGTTGGAATTCCTGCTGGACAAAGGCCAGGAAGATGATTGGTTCTCGTCTCACGTCATCACGTTCTTCACCTGCATGTGTATTGCTTCGCTGGTGACGCTGATCTTCTGGGAGCTTTACCAGCTGAGGGTCGGCAACCGCCCGATTCTGAACCTGACGCTCTTCAAGCGGAGAACCTTCACGATCCCCTTTGTGCTGATGTTCGTACTGGGCTTCTCGCTCTATGCGACGACGGTGCTCATTCCACAATTTGTGCAGACTTTGCTGGGGTATACGGCCGGGCTGGCGGGGCTGGTCATCTCCCCCGGCGGCATTTGCATCATGATGATGATGCCTGTAGTCGGCTTTCTCATTGGCCGGGTAGACCCACGATGGCTGATCTGTTTCGGCTTCTTCATCCTGGCTACCTCACTGGCGCTGATGCACACGCTGTCGTTGGATTCGAGCTTCAGATACATCATGTGGGTCCGCATCTATCAGGCCTCCGGGCTGGCCTTCCTGTTCATACCTATCAATACGATCAGTTACACCGGGGTCGCACGCAGTGAGAACAATGACGTTGCAGGGCTGACTAACCTGGCACGCAATATCGGCGGGTCTGTGGGCACAGCGTTTGTGGCGACGATGCTGAGCCGCGGATCGCAAAAGCATCAGGCTTACATGGTGCGAAATCTGACACCGGGGAGCCGAGGATTTGACAAGGCGGTTAACCAGTTGCGCGGAGCAATGGGCGGTGCCGGCGGCAACAGCGGCGGACTTGGTTTTGGTGGAGGTCCCGGCATGGGCGGGGTCCATAACGCGCAGGCCTACATCTACGGCATGCTCCATCGACAGGCTGCCATGCTTGCGTATTTGGATATCGTAGCCGTGCTTGCCTTGTTCTGCACGCTGATGATTCCGCTGGTGTTGCTGATTGGAAAGATCAAGCCGGCGGCGGACGGGCCGGCGATGCACTAAAGCTCGCGGCCTGGATACGGATGGTTCTGCTATGCGGAATGGCAACCGTGTCAGAGACGAGAATGCCCAGCTCGTTTTCGCCGGGCGTTGGGTCTTGTAGGGGGTAAGTTAGCGGGGCTGGGGGCGGTTTAGCCCGTTTATGGTTTGCCGTAGGCGGGATGTTCGCGAACGCGTATCCGGGCGGAGCAGGCCGAATGGAGTTGGCCCGCCCCGTCCGGATAAGGCTATACAGGGCTGGGGTTGCGTTCGCCAAATTGTGCTTGATGCCAGTAGGGATAGGGTCTCGGCTGTGCGCTGGCCTGGTCGAGCTTTGCTATCTGATCCGGCGTGAGCTTCCATCCGGTGGCGCCAAGATTGGCACGGAGTTGATCTTCGTTGCGGGCGCCGATGATGAGCGTCGACACGGTAGGGCGTCCAAGAAGCCAGTTCAGAGCGATCTGGGGAACCGTCTTGCCAGTCTCTTTAGCGACTTCATCGAGAGCGTCGACCACGTCGTAGAGGTACTCTTCAGCGACCTGTGGGCCTGCGTCCACGACAACCTGCGTGTTGAGGCGGCTGTCTTTCGGGATGCCGGCGCCACGGCGAATCTTACCGGTCAGGCGTCCCCATCCAAGCGGCGACCAGACGAGTGCGCCTACACCCTGATCGAGCGCGAGCGGCATCAACTCCCACTCGTAATCGCGGCCGACGAGCGAGTAATAGACCTGGTGGCCGACGTAACGCGCCCATCCGTAGCGTTCACTCACGCTGAGAGACTTCATCAGGTGCCAGCCGGAAAAGTTGGAGCATGCGATGTAACGAACTTTACCTTCGCGAATCATCTTGTCCAGCGTGTTCAGCGTCTCTTCGACAGGCGTGGTCGCGTCGAACGCATGCAGATGGTAGACGTCGACGTAGTCTGTGTTCAGGCGCTTGAGGCTGCGCTCCAGCGACTGCACGAGATGATAGCGGCTGGATCCGACATCATTAGGACCTTCGCCGAGGCGGAACGTGGCCTTGGTGGAGATGAGGACGTCTTCGCGCTTGTGCTTGGCGAGTGCCTTGCCGAGCGCAACTTCGCTGCCGCCGTTGGAATAGATGTCTGCTGAGTCGAAGAAGTTCAGCCCGGCATCCATGCAGATTCCAATAAGGCGGTCTGTCTCCTCCTCCGAGGTGCTTGCCCACGCTTCAAAGAACTCGCCACTGGTGCCCAGCGTTCCGGTGCCGAAGCACAGCTCCGGCACTTTTAATCCCGATCGTCCAAGCTGCCTGTATTCCATGAATTTCTCCTGCTCGTACGATGCATCGCTGCAATAGGAGGATTCACTTCACGATGGTTTGCGGGTTTGCTGAATGGGTTTATGCTCAAACCCACTAAGATGAAACAGACAGTTATATGAAAGGTCACCCACTTTTGCGCATTCACGCTCTTGCTTTCGCTGCCCTGCTGTTTGCCGTCCCCGTCCTTGCCCAGTCCTCTACAGAGGCCAAGCCCGCGATCAGCTACATTCGCGCTGGGCATCTGTTCGATGCTGCGTCCGGACATTTCCAGGACAATGTGACACTGGTTGTTTCAGATAGCCGCATTGTGTCCGTTGAGCCTGCGTCCTTTCACACGCCGGCAGGAGCTCAGGTGCTGGATCTGTCCAAGGAATATGTTCTTCCGGGCCTGATCGACTGCCATACCCATCTTGGCGCGCGGGCCGATCGCTACGAAGAGATCGATGCGTTTCGGTACACGCCTTTCGACTCTGCAATTGCGGGTGTCGTCAATGCGAAGAAGACGCTGGAGGCTGGTTTTACGACGGTTCGAGATGTGGGCTCCGCTCCCTTTCTGGCAGTAGATCTGCGCAACAACATCAACGCGGGCTACATACCCGGTCCGCGCATAGTGGCATCCGGGCCGATCCTTTCGATCACGGGAGGGCATGGAGATTTGAATAACTACTCGCCGCAGACGCGGGTTGAGATGTTCCCGGACAAGCGCGACTACTCAATCGCCGATGGCGCGGATGAGCTACGCAAGACGATTCGAGAGCAGGTGAAGTACACAGTGGATGTGATCAAGATTTCTGCATCCGGAGGCGTGCTGTCGAAGGGCGACCAGCCTGGGGCGCCGCAGTACACGCTGGAGGAGCTGAAGGTTGCGGCCGAAACGGCACATCTTGCGGGCCGCAAGATTGCCGCGCATGCCCATGGGGCGCAGTCAATCAAGTGGTCGATTATGGCGGGTGTGGACTCGATCGAGCATGCCTCGCTGGTGGACGATGAGGGCATCGCGCTGGCCAAGCAGCATGGGACTTATTTTGTGATGGACATCTACGACGACGACTACATTTTGCAGGAAGGCCCGAAGCTGGGCATGCCGAAGGAGATGCTGCTCAAGGAGAAGGGCGTCGGCCAAAAGCAGCGCGATAACTTCCGCAAGGCGCATGCAGCTGGCGTCAAGATGGCGTTTGGCACGGATGAAGGCGTCTACCCACATGGCGACAATGCGAAGCAGTTCCACTACATGGTGATGTACGGCATGACGCCTGCAGAGGCGATCCAGTCCGCGACGATCTCTGCTGCAGACCTGATTGGTCGCACGGCTGATGTGGGAGAGCTTACTCCCGGTCACTTTGCGGACCTCGTGGCTGTTCCCACCAACCCACTGGATCATATTGAAGTGCTGGAGCACATTGATACGGTGGTCAAGGGTGGAGTTCTCATCAAAGGTTCCAGGTAACCCATGCCGTATCTCTACATCGACCGGCTCCTGAACGAGCTCCGCGACCCACTGCTCTCCGCCATGCATGCGGCGATCAAGGCTGAGTTGCGTCAAGGCCGCGTCGATGTTCCGCGGTTATATCGTGCGTTTACAAGGGCCGCGGCGAAGGAGATGTCGAACCCTGTTTCGGTGTCCGAGAAGTGTCTGGAGGAGAACACTTCTCGTCCGAAAAAGGGATCCAAACCGCCGCGGGAAGAGTAGCAACCGAGGTTTTCGGACATTTGTAGAGTTATGTTCCGCAGGTATGCAAAAAAGTGCATCTTACTGCTCAGTGTTATGTACTAAAGACAACACGGAGTTAGACAATGAACGTTCAAAAACTGTTATCCGGTCTTATGCTCGCCTCTCTCCTTGCTGTTCCTCTCACCGGCACCGCGCAGTACTCCTCGGCTGAGCGTCATCGCCGGGCCGTAGCTTCTCAACGCGCGCATGATCACCAGCACCACTCGGGTGCGAAGGTAGTAGTCGGCTCAGCGGCCGGAGGCGCGGTTGTAGGCGGCCTCCTTGGCGGTGGTAAAGGCGCCCTGATCGGTGGGGCTCTGGGTGCTGGCGGCGGCGCTGTGGCGAATCGTGTGCGCGTAAAGCGTGGCGTGCGAACCCGCGAGCGCAACGAGTATCCTCGCTAAATTCGAAGCACGCCTGTTACCCAGCCTCCACCCTCTGCAAGTTGTATCGCGGAATGTGGGGGCTGTGTGGCGCGCAGAATTATTCGTGAATCCGACCTGCCTCCCTGCGCGTCAGAATGAGCAGACCGGAGGAATTCATGAAAACCATGCTGAACAAACTGAAGACTCTCACGGCCCTGGCCTTAGCTTTTAGTCCGACCATTGCCCTCGCACACCCAGTACGCACCTCTGTTGCTCATGTGCGTCCGAACCTGTTCCACGACCGGACCCCACAGGACCACTCCCATAGTTCGGTAGCACATCATTAGGCTGCTTTGGATAACGAGCCAATGCTTTTCGCCCGGTTCGAGCATCTACTCTCCCCGGGCATTCTTAATGAACCGCTGCAGCTTTACGCGGTCCTTAAGGCCTGGCTCACGCTCCACTCCGCTGGCGACATCCACTCCCCAGGGGTCCAATGCATGAACGGCTTGTGCAACGTTTTCGGGTCGCAGGCCACCGGCCACAACGATCTTCAGATGTTTTTGGCTGTGTAGAACCAACTTCGCCACCTCCCAGTTGAACGTGCGGCCGGTGCCTCCTGACACGGCTCCCACTTTGGCGTCGACAAGAACGCGATCCCCTGAACCCGCGTCGATCACAGCGGCCAGCTGTGCCGCAACCCGCTCTGCAACCTCATCCTGCACAATATCGTCGCCGACTGGCCAGTGGACGGTCTGGATAATCGAGATACCTGGCCCCATCAGGTGACCGAGCTGGCGTGACAAGGTGAGCCCCGACGCGGAGATGCCACCGTGCAGTTGCAGGGCCGTCAAGTGGGCTTCCTTTGCAACCGCAGCGATGTCCGCAGCCGTGCCCTCCCCGAACACGCCTACCCGTTCCACGCCAGCCGGCAGGGCCTCCGCCATAAGTCCAACCTGTGCTGCGGTCACCTGGCGTGGGCTGCGAGCGAAGACGAATCCCAAAGCGTCGGCACCGAGTTCGATGGCGGCGAGAGCGTCATTAAGGTTTGTGTTGGCGCAGATCTTTACCCACATGGGCTAGAGCCTGGGGGCCGGAGGAAGGGTTGTGAGTTGCGCGAGAGCCGCCCCAGGGTCGGCATGGCGCATGAGCGTCTCGCCGACGAGGAATGCGTCGTATCCCGCCTGGAGCAGGTGTTGGATGTCCGCGGGTCCGCGAATCCCGCTTTCGGCGACCCGCACGACGTTGGCGGGGAGCGCGAGCGCGAGATCCATGTGGCGCATGGGATCGACGAGCAGCGTCTTAAGGTCGCGGCAGTTGACGCCAATGACTTCAAAGCCCAGTTGCACGGCGCGGTCCAGTTCTTGGCCGTCGTGAACCTCGCAGAGCACGTCCAGGTTGAGTTGCCGGGCGAAGGCGTTGAGTTCCGCGAGAGTAGCGTCCGTATGGGCGGCGACGATCAGCAGAATGGCATCGGCGCCCGCTGCGCGTGCCTCGAGGATCTGGAACGTGTCCAGGATGAAGTCCTTGCGGAGGACTGGGATGTTGACCGTCTGCGACACCTCGGACAGGTGATCGAGTGAGCCCTTGAAGAAGTCCTCGTCGGTGAGCACGGAGATTGCAGCGGCCCCGGCGTTAGCGTAGCTCTGGGCGATCTCGGCCGGCTGATAATTCTCGCGGAGGATGCCCTTGGAGGGCGAAGCGCGTTTCAACTCTGCGATGACCGCCGGTCCCTTGGTCGCCATGGACCGGAGCGACGCGGTGAACCCCCTGGGCGTGTGGGTGGCAGCCTTACGTTCCAGCACGCCGATCCCCGTGGCCGCTTTGCGGTCAAGCACGCGAACCAACGTTTGCGACATGATGTTCTCAAGATGCGTGGGCATGGCTTCCGGGTGTCCTCTGGTCGTCTAAGCAACTGCGGACGGCTGGGTTGGTTGCATGAAAAGACCCCTCGGCTAATGGACAGAGGGGTCGTTTCTGAAGAAATCTGGTGCCGAAGAAGGGACTCGAACCCCCACACCCTTGCGAGTACGTGGACCTGAACCACGCGCGTCTGCCAATTCCGCCACTACGGCACTGCTGTACAACCAGGCAGAGAATCGATCCCCTTTTGCATCGCCGGGGGGAGCATTCCTAACCGCAATCTTCGCAAAATCCAGCTCGGCTGTCAATTGAAGGTTTGACTGACTTACACTTGGACTGCTGTCGTCTGCAGATTGGGGCAGACGAAGCCATAGAGGTATTTCAAGACAAATGGCCAATCCGCAAACCAAGAAGTCTACGATGCATCCCTCCGAGTTTATCCCAGAAGAACTTGCCTTGGAGATTCGCAAGCTTGCTCATGACCTTTCGAACGCGCTTGAGATTATTGTCCAGACAAGCTATTTACTCTCTACGGCAGGCTTGAAAGAGCCCGCAAGCAACTGGCTGGGCATGCTGGACTCCGGTGTGACCAAGGCGTTGGACATCAACCTGGCTTTGCGGCAGTGCATCAAGACGCATACACCGCGGTAATGAGCCAGAGCTTCCCGCGCATTAGATAGCGAGAGGCTCTGTCAACATGGCGTGCGACCCGAAGTTTACTTTGCCAGAAGCGTCTTTCTTGCCGAAGATTTTTTGGGCTCGGTCTTCTTCGCAAGTGCCGGCTTGGCCGTGGATTTCTTGGTGGCAGCCTTCTTGACGACAGTAGCTCGCTTGGCGCCTACGGCTTTAACCGCAGCTTTCCTGGCCGGTCGAGACTGGGCCGTGCTGGCTGCCATGCCGGCTGCGAAAGCAGCCGCGAGGCCAGCTTCGATGCCGCCCAATTCAAGTTTCTTCAGCTTGGCCTGGTGTCCGTCGAGCATCTTTTCGATGGATTGGATGAGCATGCGGGTCTGCATTGGTTTGACGAGCATCTTGTCGGCGCCCATGTCCTGCCAGTCATCGTCCGCTACCGGGAAAGCGGTGAGCAGGGCGACGGCAGGATGGTAGGGTGCGGTACGGGCGGCAACGATGACCTCGCGCCCAGATTCTTCAGACTCCATTCGCATGTCGGTTATGACCATTTCAAATTCGCGCAGCTTGAGCTTGCTCTTGGCTTCACGCGCGCTGGAGGCCATTTCCACGTCGAATCCGCTGATCTCCAGCACGGCTTTCAAAGTAAGCAAGACGGCAACTTCATCGTCAACCAGCAAAATTCGGCGCTTCATTAATTTCTCCTAGAGACCCTGGAATCTGCTTTAAGGAATGGTGTCGCCTTTCATCATCCACGCAGAAGCAGAAACCTGCAACCGCGCGGGCGAAATCGGATTCCATTGGACCGAATGACAAAGGTCGCTGCGATTAAGTCAGCCCTAAAGGAATACTCTTATTTCAGGCTCCTGCTATAGTTGTCGTTACGGCTTCTCCCGGCTGCTGAAAGCGACGTTACGTCGAAACAACCCCAATGTACATGGCGAACCCACGGGGTCCGCTGTGGAGGCAGATTATTCCACCGATTGATAAGCGTTCCGCGAAATCCTTTATCCGTACCAATGAGCGTATTCGCGCTCGAGAAGTCCGTGTCATTGACGAGAATGGCGAGCAATTGGGCGTGATGGCTCCATTCGAAGCCCTGAAGATGGCCCGCGAGAAGACACTGGACCTCGTTGAGATCTCTCCGAATGCCGTGCCGCCCGTCTGCAAAATTCAGGATTACGGCAAATACCTGTACGAAAAAGATAAGTCAGACCGTGCTGCGCGCAAGAAGCAAAAGGTCATCGTCATCAAGGAAGTCAAGTTCTCCGTAACCGTGGACGAGCACGACTACCAAACAAAGAAGAATATGGCTGTGCGCTTTCTCGGTGATGGCGACAAGGTCAAGGCCTCCCTGCGCTTCAAAGGTCGCCAGATGGCTCACCGCGACCTGGGATACAAGATCATCAATCGCCTGATTCTGGACATTGGCGACTCCGGGCTGGTTGAATTTATGCCACGCATGGAAGGCACGACGTTGCATGCGATTCTGGCACCGTCCAAGAAAGCTGAGATTCAGCAGCCCCCGGCTGTGAAAAAGCCCTCACCGCCGAGTGCGGTGGGTCCGGCACCGCAGGTTGCTGCATCCGTGCAAACCACGACCGCCCCAGCGGAAGGTAATCCATCGCCGAATCCCGCTGATCTAACCCCTGCGGCAGAGGCATAGCTTAATTGTCAGGCGCTAAAAGCCCGCCTCCTGGAGGCGGGCTTTTAGCGTTGCCTTGCGGCATCTTGAGATGCATTGGAGGAACTCAGCTTTGAGGAGGAGCCGGCGCAGCGGGCCGGGGCTGCGGCAATGTCTCGGCAGGGCCCGGAGCATCCTGAATTCTTTGATCGGGATTGATCTGAGTTGTGGGAACAC
>JAYVDT010000497.1:0-3036 GCA_043749265.1 Rhodanobacteraceae bacterium
GGACCGGCGGGGTAGAAGTTGATGCCGAAGGGCAGGTTGAGGCCAGCGCTGGCGAAGGTGGAGATCTGCCGCGCCTTGCCGTCCGGACCGACACCGCGCAGGACGAAGATCTTGTCTCCGTGTGAGTCGGACATGAAGATATCGCCATTGGGGGCGGTGCGCATCAGCCTTGGCTCACGGAAAGTGGAGGGAGCGGCGGGTACCGAGGGGGCCTTGCCGTCGGTTGACGACGAGCGTGGCGTGGGCTTGAAGTCGCCGCCGGCATACAGGGTTACCTTGAAGCCCGCAGGCGCGATGGGCCCTGCGCCTTCGGGGCGCGGAACCAGCTGTGGGCCGTTATCCACGGCTTCTCCAGGCGCGGGCGCGGGCAGGTCGGCGACGGTGATCTTGCGGCGGATACCAGGCTTCTGGGTATCCCAATCGGCAAAGGCGGACTGGCCGGTAATGGTCTGCTGAGCGTGGAGAGAGGCGGGCAGCAGGAGGGCGGCGGTGGCGAGGAAGTGTTTCGTTTTCATGGAGTTTTCTCGATGTAGGGTGTCGGGCCCGAAACCTGTTTCAAGTAGAGATGAAAGCACGGACGCAAAAGACGCATTGTTCTCCGACGGTCGGAGACCTATTGCTGGTTGGAAGCGATAAGGCGTTTTAGTGTATCGGCTGGCAAAGTAGCGTTCAGCATGGCGCGATCCTTACGCTGCTCCACCGTGATGGAATCGATAAATTCGCGCAGCGCCTGATCCTCCGGGGTGCGAGGCACAGGCTGCTGGGCCCGCTGTACGCTGCGGAAGACGTTGATTAGTGTGCTCAGCGATTGCGTATTCTGGGCCGCCTCGGCTTCCGACCGGGCGATCTGGTCGACCCGCAGGTGCAGCGCATTGGTGTAGTGCAGGCTGGCAACGAATGTGGTCTCTGGCGTCATTGGAAGCTCGAGGCCAAGAACCGTGATCTTGCCGTTCTGCGCAAATGGAAGGCCGATATGTCCAATGGCCCAGGCATCTTTCGAAAGCAGTGGAATGTCGCCAAAGCGCGCGCTCAACAGGGACGAACCGGCAAACGGACTGGCGGCCGCGCGTGTGCGGTCCAGGATGGAGTGAATCTGCTCCGTCGTGGGCATATTGGAGGCTGCGATCATGTCGTATCCCAGGAGCGCGACGCGAAACGTGCGGCCTTCCGACGGGATCGAATAAATCGTACGGCCAGCATAATTTTCCTGGCTGGTGGCGAGTGAGCCGAGATAGCGCGTGAGCCGCGTGGAGTCGAATCGGCCTTCAAAAACTTCGGAAAACGCCACCCGGCCATTGGGTCCGTCAGGGTTCGGCATGCGGTGCAAGGCGAAGGCAGCCTGGTCGAGATCGCGTTCGAAGACAATGCCTGTTGCGTCGATAAATTGCTGATAGGAAGGCGAAGGAGCGACGGGATTACGGTCAAAGTGCGTTGCCGCACGCAGAGGCTTCAGATTCAGGAAGACAATAGCGTCCGACTCGGGCAGTCGCCGTGCGGCCTCTGGCGGCGCCTTCTGCCGGAGGTACACCATGGCCGCGAGGGCGCCGAAGAGGATGAAGAATACCAGGAGACTAAATTGAGTGCGCTTACGCATCTGATAGCTGAGTCTACAGGGTGCCGATTGCGGACGTTAGCGCCGACTGTCTCTACTCGCTGATGGCAAAGGTGTAGATCTTGCCTCCGTTGGTGACGTTTCCAGTGCCCGGCGGCAGAATTCCGTACTCGCCACCCGAGGTTGCGCGGCTGACTGAGAAGGTGTAGGTATGCGGTGCTATCCTGACCGGCGTAAAGGGTATCTCGTCGCGCTGGGCGCCACCCGTCGAATGAATCACGCCGCCAGTTAGGGTGCGGAATTCGCGATCTTTGGAGTTGAGCCGGAAGCGCAGGAAGTCGTATTCAGACGCGGTGACCCCGTCTGAGGTGTAGATGAGGAACTCGATGGGGCGGGGAAGCAGTAGCCTGGATTCACGGCCGCTGACGGCACCGTTGCGGTCCGGCTTGATGATGCCGTTGGTCAAAGTGGACTTGATGAAGCCGCCTGACTTGATATGGACGACCTCGGACTCCATCGGTGTCCAGACACCTCCCCCATTCTTGTAATAAACGCCGATTTCATTCACCGGCGAGAGGTCGATTGGTGTCGGTGCGATGTTCGTAATCTGCCGCCGCGCCTTGTTGCTCATGGCGCTCAGAACAGCATCAGAGATGCCGGCTTTCTTGAGGTTGATCAGGTCGTCCGGTGCAGTCTCATAGCGGCCTGGCTGGGCGGACACGGTCTGGAGGATCAGGTCCTCAGGCAGACCTGCGGCGTGCATCCGCAGAATGGAATCGTTGTCAATCAGCGCAGGCTCAGCTGGCCGCGTGGAAGCCGTGCCCGGCGTCTGAGGACCTTCGAGCACCTGGGGAGCGCCATCCATATGCTGCTGGGCGGTGAGGTTGAAGGCGAAGAGGAGGAGCAGAGAAGCGAACAAATTTTTCATGGTGGGGTTTGGCACCATTCTAGCCATCAAACAGGCATTCAAGTGGAGTAATTTTGCTCAAAAAGTAAGATGAGATGCCTTATCAGCAGTTTCGCCCTGGCCGTCGCGATTCACAGGACCGAAGAGTTTGCGGCAGCGGCCTCGCTATGCTAAAGTCGAGCTTGCGGCAAGCCTTGCGCGGGCGCTGTTTCGTCCGTCGGAAGGGGCGAAGCAAAGGCTGTTTGGGCTGGCGTAGCTCAGCTGGTAGAGCATCTGATTTGTAATCAGAGGGTCGGGGGTTCAAATCCCTTCGTCAGCTCCATAACAGGTCAGCTCCAGTTCAATACAGTTGCAGGGCGGAATCAGGTTGTGCTACTTGTCCTATCGTGGCCAAAGCAAGCCACACTCCACTCAGGTATCAAAGCTTTCTTGAGCGGTCAGTGCAGGTGCTTGTGTGGCGATAGGTCTCGGTAGCAAAAGATGTGCACAGGTGGCCGAGCGGTTAATGGCAGCAGACTGTAAATCTGCCACTCTTCGAGTTACGGAGGTTCGAATCCTCCCCTGTGCACCATTCATC
>JAYVDT010000498.1:0-3033 GCA_043749265.1 Rhodanobacteraceae bacterium
GCACAAGCGCCCGCAAAAGCCAAAACACCCACAAACAAGCGTCTAACCGAACTCAACTTCACGAATAGCCCCATCAGCATGAGACTACCACCGGCCCCATCCGGTAAGCAGCCTCGCCCTTCACGCCGTCTGTCCCCGAGAGATTGTCATTCTGGACGAAGGTGATACATCGGCGTTTCGTCGGAGCACCACCAGCCCCTCCCCAGCCTCAAGTCCAGGTACCCCAGTTTCCAATTCTGAAACCTGGCTCTTGATACCGCTCAAATCCCGCCTTTATCCCGCCCTCATCCTGGTTTCACCCTATCCTCCGCTCCAAGCGCCCATTACTTCTCCGCCATCTGCACCGGCCTCGCCCCCGCCAGGCCACCCTCGTACTTCGCCACACCCGTAAATAAGCTCTCCGCCACCCGCTGCCGATACTCCGGCATACGCAACTGCTCCGCATCCCGCACGTTGGTGACAAACGAGATCTCCGCCAGAATCGAAGGCATATTAGCCCCGATCAGCACCACAAACGGCGCCTTCTTGACCCCGCGATTTCTCAGTCCCGCATTGCCCCTCTGCAACCCTGAAAAGAGTGCCCCCTCAACATCCGAAGCAAACTCACGCGACTCCGCAATCTTGTCTTTCAACGTAATCTTCTTCACCAGTTCGCTAAGCTGATGAATCGACTGCCCACCCACCGCATTCTCTCTCGCCGCCACGTCCAGCGCATTTGAGTCGCTCGTAAAGTTCAGGTAATAGGTCTCCACCCCACGCGCCGTCCCATCCTGCGAGCTATTTGCATGGATAGAAAGAAACAGATCCGCCTGCGCCTTGTTGGCGATCGCCGTCCGCGTCTCCAGCGGAATAAAGGTATCGTCGGACCGGGTGTAGATAATCTCCGCGCCCAGCCGCTCATGCAGCAGCTTGCCTAATCGCAAGGCCACGTCCAGCACCACATCCTTCTCCTGGATTCCGTCCACGCCCAGCGTCCCCGAGTCGTGCCCGCCATGCCCTGCGTCGATCACAATCCGCCCAATCTTCAACCCCAGTGCCCTCACCAGGCTAGTCTCACCATCGGCCGTCTTCTCCGCAGCCTTGGTCGGGACGGCGCCTGAAGTTGAGCGCCCTATCTTCGCGACCGTTCTATCATCCTTGGAGCGGATCTCTACCGGAGCCCGCCCGACCTTCACGACAGCCGCAATTGGCCTGGAGGTCGGCGCGCTCGTCGCCTCAACCTTACCCGGCGCGCTGCTAACGGCCACCACCTCCATCGTCGTCACCAGAGCCTTCACCGCAACCGTATTCGGCACGGGCTTGGTCTCCGTGGCTTTTGTGGAAAAGCCCGTCCGCGGAGCCGCCACAGAACTAGTGTGCCCCGCTTTCACCGGGCCGGAGGCAAGATTGTCGAGGGGTTGTGCATGACCCGAAGCCCAGGCCTGAGTCGGTGTCTGGACCGGCGTAACCGGCCGCACCGCCTCTCCACCATCGGTCACCGCCATCGCCGGCAATCCTGAAGCATTCGCCGCAGCACTCGCTTTCTTCCCAGCCCCCGCGTCGACCGGCGTCGAGCTAGCCGCCAACTCTACCTTCGGTGCCACCGCACCATTGCCGCCATGAATATCGACAATCAACCGATAGGGATTCGGCAACAAAAACGCCGAATACTCCGAAACATCACTCACATCCAGCACCACCCGCGTCACGTCCCCGCCCGCCTGTGCCGCCCGGATCTTCTTCAAATATCCATCATCCGTAACGTCGAAGCTTTTACCCACAAGCTCCGCCCCCAGCCTGGTCCCATGCAGGTCAAAGTAGATCCGATCCGGATTTGGTACCCGCGCGGCCTCAAACGTCACCTCGGATCCCAGATCAATCGCAACCCGCGTGTAAGTCGGTGTAGACCAATGTCGAATCCCCGTCACCAGAGCCAGAGGCCCGCGTTTGGCCGCAACAATCCGCACCTCCGCCACAAGCTTGTTATCGGCCACTCCTTTGTTGTCATTCCGCAGCGCATCTTTATTGTCATTTCGTGGCACATTTTGGTTGTCATTCCGTGGCGCAGCGGAGGAATCCGCTTCTTTTCCAGCACCCACTACGAATCCGTGTTCCACCGCCGCCTGACTCAACTCCGCCAGCTTCGCCCGAGCCTCCCCCGCCGAGCTACTGCGCGGAGCTTCCTTCACAACTGCCGCATACTTCTCCCGCGCAACCGCCCCGTCCTCCAGATCCTCTTCCTCGATCGTCGCTTCGGCCAGCAGCGCCGATACCCGCAACCCGCTGCCTGGATACTGCGTCCGCAGAAATTCGTACTGCCCCACCGCCGCTCGCAGGCTCTTCGCATCGCCCAGCGTCCGCCCCTGTTCCGCCAGCAGTTCCGCCACCGCATTCACTGCTTCCGGCGCATGCGTAGCCCGCGGATTGCTGTGATAAACCGCACGAAAACTATCCATCACCTGCGCAAACGCAGCCTTGGTCTTACTGCTCTCGGGCAGCGCTTCAAACTCCACACGCTCTCGCTCTGCCTGCTGAAACGGCGTCAGCGTGTCTGGCTTTCTCGCCGTCTCGGTCCGCGTTGAACCCCATGCGAGACCCACCGAGACCCAGACTAAACCCACGCAGCAAAAACCGCGCCCACACCAACCCCGCTTCGCCCCAGAGATCCCCATACCACCCTAGTTTAAGACCGCCCCCGGTCCCCAACCCTGTGAAAAGCCACCCCGTACACCCCCCGATACCCCCAACCACCACACTGGGGGGCCCATGATCACCAAAAGACGAAGCCCGAGGGTTAGCCTGGGCGCAATCCTCTGGACCGGAAACTACACAAACCAGGTACCCCAGGTCTCGATTCTGAGACCTGGGGTTTCGACTACTCCAACATTTCCCCCACAACCTCCCCGACCTTCGCCAGCGACCCGTCCAAACCCGAAACATCCGATCCACCAGCCTCTGCCAGATCTGGCCGACCGCCTCCTTTGCCCCCAACCATCGCCGCCAGAACTCCAACGATCTTCCCCGCCATAATCCTCGCCGTCAGATCCTTCGTGA
>JAYVDT010000499.1:0-9971 GCA_043749265.1 Rhodanobacteraceae bacterium
TGAGGAATGCATCGATGGTGCACTGGTCAAGGCACAGGCACTTAGTCGATCGGCGTGGGATAGTGCTTATCTGCAGGTCCAGCAGAGACGGCTTTGCCGTCTGTTAGAGCCATGGCTGGAATTTGAGATGGAGCGTCCATCGTTTGCGGTGCGGGCGCAGGAAGAAGACAAGAAGAATGCTCAGATTGGCCCGTTGCATCTTGACCTGCGGGTCGACCGCATCGACGAGACAGAGGCTGGCGCGTTAATTCTTGACTACAAGACCGGTGGCGCTACGCCTTCGGAGTGGATGTCCAAAAGGCCCGATGCGCCGCAACTTCCGTTGTACGCGGTCCTCGCGGGTGAGCCAATTGCAGGCGTCGCGTTTGCCCTGCTGCGAGCGGGCGATGGCCTTGCACTGAAGGGCTTCGCGGATGATCCGAGTGTATTAGCGAAGAGAGCTTTCATGCAGAGAGACATGGCCGAGCAGGTGCAAGAGTGGAAGCAAATTCTGACGCAGCTTGCGGTGTCGTTTGCCGAGGGTGATGCGGCAGTCGCGCCGAAGCATTACCCGAAGACATGCAAACACTGTGCGCAGCGCATCCTGTGCCGCCTGGATGTGGCTTCTCTCGATGACGCGGAAGAGGATGACGAGTCAGTCCATGCGGAGGGCGAAGTTGTCTGAACTTTCTCTTGTAACAAAACCCGTGGCAGATGAAATGCCGGTTGCCGGAGCGATACCAGATGCTGCGGAGCGCGAGCTTGCGCTGGATATACGGAGCTCGTGGATTGTGGAAGCGCCCGCCGGATCAGGCAAGACAGGGTTGCTGATTCAACGTTTTCTGAAGTTGCTGGCCAGCGACAATGTGGCCGAGCCGGATCAGGTTCTGGCCATCACGTTTACCCGCAAGGCAACGAGCGAAATGCGCGAGAGGGTGCTGCGTCATTTGACCCAGGCAAAGGACAATACCGTCCCGGCGAACCCCTTTGATGAAACCACCAGACAACTGGCGGAAGCAGTGCTGGAACGCGACCAGCAACTAGGTTGGAGGCTGCTGGACAATCCGCGACGGCTGAACATTCGCACCATCGATTCAGTTTGCAGCGACATCGCGCGCGAGTTGCCGATTCTCTCTGGCAGCGGCGGCACGCAGATACCGGATGAGAACTCCGGACGACTGCACATGGAGGCGGCACGGCGCACACTGATGTTGATGGGTGGCCACGACGCGGAGCTATCGCGTGCGCTTGAGACGTTGCTGCTGCATCGCGATGGCAGCCTGGGGGAGTGCCAGTCGCTGATTGCGGAGATGCTGGCCATGCGCGATCAATGGGGTGAGTTGGTGCCGCTGACAAGCGAGCACCTGAGCGACGAGTATCTGGAAGGAACTGTGCTGCCGAAGCTCGAGAGGGCGCTCGAACAAGCGATATGCAAAGGCCTGACACGCCTGACGCAGGTGTTGCCGGCGACTGCCTTGACCACGCTTTGCACGCTCGCGGAAGAGATGGCGCACGTTGAAGGCTATGAGGGAAAGTCTTCGCCGATTGCGATTTGCAGGGGGCGCTACACCTCGCCACGCGCGATGTCCGAAGATCTGGAACACTGGCACGCGCTTATCCATTTGCTGGTGAAGCCTTCCAAGCCACGCGACTGGCGGCAGAGAGTCTCGGGCAACGTCGTAAAGTTTAAAATATTGACGCACCACCAGCTCGAGCTGAAATCTATCATTGCGCAGATAGCCAATACCCCAGGCCTGCTTGAAGAGCTTTACCAGATCGACTCGCTGCCGCCCGCGAAGTATCCGCGGGAACAGTGGTTTGTGACCAAGGCACTATTCCGCGTGTTGAGTCGTGCGCTGGTGGAGTTGCAGTTTGTCTTCGCGGAAAAGAGCGCATGCGATTTCGCAGAGATTGGACTTGTGGCCAAGTCCGCGCTGCGACGAGAGACTGCATTAGAAGACCTGAACATCTCCTCCGGGATCAACCTGCAGCATTTACTTGTGGACGAGATGCAGGACACGTCCAGTTCGCAGTATGAGTTGATCCAACTGCTGACGCAGCGCTGGGATGGGCACAGCCAGACCGTCTTTCTGGTGGGAGATCCGAAGCAGTCGATCTACCTCTTCCGGCAGGCACGCGTGGAGCGATTCGTGCGAACGATGCAGCTTCAGAGCCTTGGTGATGTGCCGTTGGGTACACTCCAACTCACAGCGAACTTCCGTTCGCAGCGTAACCTTGTGACGGCGTTCAACGAAGATTTTTCCAGGCTGTTCCCTTCAGAATCCAATCCGCTTCATCCGGAGCTTGTTCCTTTTCAACCGGCTACGCCCAATCGCGGCAAGACAACGACCGCCGGCCGCGTGTGGCATGCCACGGCAATTCCCTACGCTGCGGTCACCGAGGAGCGTACGGCAATGCGTACAGCGCAGATACGCCGCGACGCACAGGAGGCTCGCCACATCGCCGAAAGATGGCGTTCCAGGGCGTTACCGGGGGACCGGACGGAACCTTGGAAGATTGCCGTGCTGGTGCGCAGCCGGTCGCATCTCCTGGAGATCGTGAAAGCCTTCCGGGGTAGTTGCGATGGCGGTCCGATTCCCTTCCGCGCGGTGGAGATCGAATCTTTGGCCGAGCGCCGGGAGATCCTGGACCTGGTTGCTCTGACCCGAGCCCTGCTGCATCCGGCAGACCGGACAGCGTGGCTTGCGGTGCTGCGTGCCCCCTGGTGTGGTCTGACTCTTGCGGATTTGCACGTTCTGGTAGGGCAGGATGATCCCCACTTCATTAGGCGAAACGTCGTTGACCTGATTCGTGAGCGGGGCGAGTTGTTGTCGGAAGATGGCATTGCACGGATGCAGCCCTTATGGACGGTGATGAGCGCGGCTCTGGCGCAGCGGGGGCGACTCTCTCTTTCGCGGTGGGTCGAGCGCACCTGGTTCGCGTTTGGTACGTCGGCCTTTATGAATGCGGAAGAAGCAGCGAACGTTGCCCGTTTTCTACGTCTGCTGGATGAGCTTGAAGATACGACGGGACAGATGGAACTGCCCTTGCTGAAGGAGCGGCTGAACAAGCTCTTCGCCACGCCCTCCGTACACCCCGGAGCCGTTGACCTGATGACGATTCACGGATCAAAGGGGTTGGAATGGGATGTCGTAATTGTGCCTGCGCTCGAGAAAATCGGCCGCACCACGACAGGGCGACTTCTGTCATGGCTCGAGATCGATGGAGCCAACGAGGTGGGCTCAGATGACGTTGCCAATGGCATTCTTGCACCCATCCAGGGCAAGGGTGAAGCCAGCAAAGCGTTGAATAAGTGGATGCGCACGATCGAGTCCGGACGCGAGGCCGCTGAGCGGAAACGGTTGATCTATGTCGCCTGCACACGCGCGCGAGAAGAGTTACATCTCTTTGCCGCGCCTGCCAGGAATAGAGCCGGCCAGATCAAGCCCAGGGCGGACAGCCTGTTGGCGTCCGCGTGGGCCGCAGTCGAGGATCAGTTCAGTGCAGAAATCGGGACCAATGCGCCAGTGATCACGATGCCCCTTCAGCAGGAGCCCGCGATTCTCGGAAGCCTTGCAGCCAGCACGTCCGCGTCCACTGCACGCAGGGTGATTCACCGCATTCCGAAAGCTTCCATGCCAATGGTCGAAAGCAACATTGAAGAGAATGAACCCATTCCAGCGACGTTCGAACGCCCCGAAGGCTCGTTTGAGGCGCGTGCGTTCGGCAATGCGATGCACGCATTTCTGGATGTGCTGGCGAATCAGTTTGCGGGGAATGTCTCCGCTGTTTCGCTGTTGCACGACTTATCTACGTGGTCAGGGAGGATTGCCGCGGTGCTGCGTGCCGGTGGACTGGCTCCAGCTGTGGTTGAGCGCTTGACCGCAAATGTGCTGAAAGGGCTGTCCAACATCTTGACCGACCAGGAAGGGCTTTGGATCCTTGCGAATCACTCCGAAGGCGCGTCGGAATCTTCCATCGTAACGTGGACCGGGGAGGCCGTGACGCATCGGCTGGACCGAATGTTTGTGGCCGGCGCAACACCCGGTGTGGACGGCACGGGATATCTTTGGATCATCGATTACAAGACCGGGAACCATGCGCGGGAAGGGATCGAAGGCTTTCTGGACGAGGAGCAGGGCAAGTATCGCCAGCAGCTTGAGGCTTATGCACAAGACCTTCGCGACACCGACAGACAAGTCAGGCTTGCGTTGTACTACCCCATGATTCCCGCTCTCCGGTGGTGGTACCCGGATGCCGAGAACTAAAGCATGCTGGTGTTGTGCCGGACGTCCGCACCGCGAACCCAGAAGATGACATCTTCCGCGATGTTGGTTGCGTGATCGCCGACGCGCTCGAGATTGCGAGCGATAATCAGAGCATTGAGTGATTGCGGCGTCAGCTCGGGGCTCTCCTTGATCAACGTGCTAAGCGAATAAAACGCCGCATCATTCATCTCGTCTACCTGATCGTCCAGCCTGAGGACGGATGTCGCAAGGTCTGCATCGGCCTCGATAAATGCCTGAAGCGCTTTGCGAACCATCGCGGAAGAAAGTGATGCAAGCTTGGGGATATCGACGGGCAAATCGATGTTGGCGAAGGCGCCCATTTCGCGTACGCGTATAGCGATGTTGACAGCCTGATCGCCGACTCTCTCAAGGTCTGCATTAATGCGAATTACGGAAAGAATGAAGCGCAGATCGACGGCCATGGGCTGCTCCATCGCGAGCAAATCCAACGCCATCTGGTCGATTTCGCGCTCCAGGCGATTGATGGCAGGCTCGGAGCGGAATACCTGTTCGCATATGCTTAGATCGCGAGTCCGGTAGGCTTCGATCGATCGCTGGATCGCTTGTTCCGCCATGCCGGCCATTACGAGGAGACGTTCCTTCAGGTCATCGAGGTTCTGCTGAAATTTGATCCGCATCAGCCAAACCTCCCCGTGATGTAATCTTCTGTCCGCTTGTCGGACGGATTGGTAAAGATCTTATGAGTTGAGTCAAACTCGATCATCTTTCCATTCAGGAAGAAGCCGGTGTTCTCCGCGACGCGTGCTGCCTGCTGCATGTTGTGCGTGACGATCACGATGGTGTACTGGCTTTTCAGTTGGAAGATGAGGTCTTCAATCTTCGAGGTCGAGACGGGATCAAGTGCGGATGCGGGCTCGTCCATCAGCAGGACTTCCGGATCTACGGCAAGGGCGCGCGCGATGCACATACGCTGCTGCTGGCCGCCGGAGAGACTCGCACCCGATTTCTTCCTTAGATCGTCCTTGACTTCATCCCAGAGAGCCGCGGACTTCAAAGAACGCTCCACAGTTTCATCAAGGATCTTCCGGTTGCTAAAACCATTCAGCTTAAGACCGCTCGCAACGTTGTCGTAAATTGACATCGTTGGGAAGGGATTGGGGCGTTGAAACACCATACCCACGCGGCGGCGAATCTCTACCGGCGAAGCATCCTTGTAGATGTCAAGGTCGCCCATCTTGACCAGGCCAGTAGCGCGTGCGATTGGGTTGGTCTCGTGCATCCGGTTCAGGCAGCGTACAAATGTCGATTTGCCACAGCCGGAAGGCCCGATAAGCGCAGTAGCGTGATTAGCGGGAATGTGTAGATTGATGTCCTGCAAAGTGTGATTGGTGCCGTACCACGCATTCAGGTTCTCGACTTGTATCCCGACTCCCACTAAGCATCTCCCTTGAGTACGCCGCGGCTTGCAAAGATGCGTACCAGTGTTACAGAAACCATGATCATAACGATCAAAACCAGCGATCCAGCCCAGGCCATGCGATGCCATTCGTCATAAGGCGAGATAGCGTAAACATAGATTTGGAGGGGCAATGCGCCAATGGGCTCATTCAGGTTCACACTCCAGAACTGATTACCAAAGGCCGTGAAGAGAAGAGGAGCAGTCTCGCCAGCGACACGGGCGAAGGCGAGCATGCAGCCTGTGATGATGCCCGGGGACGCGGTGCGGAGCGAGACTGAGATAGTCGTACGCCACTTTGGCACACCGAGACCAAGCGCGGCCTCACGAATGGAATGCGGAACCGTTGCCAGCATCTCTTCCGTAGTTCGCGTGATCGTCGGGACCATCATGATCGCAAGGGCAATGCCGCCGGCAAACGCTGAGAAATGCTTCTGCTGCATGACGACTAGAGAATAAATGGCAATACCCATCACGATGGAAGGAACGCCGTTCAGAACATCGGCGGTAAAGCGAATCGCGTTTCCGAGAAAGCGTCCCTGGCCAAACTCGGCGAGGTAAACACCAGCCGCGATGCCGATCGGAACTCCCATGATGCTGGAGAGCAAAAGAACAATACCGGAGCCGACAATCGAATTGGCCATGCCCCCGCCAGGGTCACCAACCGGAGCCGGAGCCTTGGTAAAGAAGTTCACATTGAGTGAACTGGCCCCCTTGTAGACGAGGTACACGAGAATTGCTATCAGTGGAGCGATCACCAGAATAGTTGCGAGGATCGCAAGTCCGGAAACGAGGGAGTTTATGCCCTTTCGGCGAGCATCGTTGATGCGCATGCCGCGAGTGTTGAAGTCCATGGGCTTTCGTGTCGATGTGTCCGGTATGAGCGCAGGAACGCCTGTATCCATGCTCATTTAATGGACCCTTCCCGGCGTTCCGCGGGTGACCGCCCAGACTAAAGCCCGAGCGATTCCGTTTACAACGATCGTGACGATGAAGAGGGCGAGGCCTATCTCAATGAGCGAACTCAGGTAGAGGTCGTTGGTGGCCTCGGAGAACTCGTTTGCGATCGCGCTGGCAAGCGTGTAGCCGGGAGCGAACAAAGACTTACTAATAACCGCGTGATTGCCGATAGTCATCGCGACTGCCATCGTCTCACCCAGGGCACGACCCAAACCAAGAATGATCGCGCCCACGATTCCGATGCGCGCGTTCCGCAAAACACCGATGCGAATCATCTCCCAGCGCGTTGCGCCCAGCGCAAGGACCGCCTCCCGCTGATGATTCGGCACTGCGAGCATAATGTCGCGCGTGATCGACGAAATGATTGGCAGGATCATGATCGCGAGGATGATGCTTGCCGTCAGAATCCCCACGCCAAAGTTAGGTCCGCCGAAAAAGCCGGTCCAGCCGAAATACTTGACCAGAAACGGCCCGATTGTATCGCGCACAAGAGGTACCAAGACGAAGATGGCCCAGAGACCGTAGACGACGCTGGGGATTGCGGCCAGCAGTTCGGTTAGGAACGAGATGGGCGCTCGTAGAGCCCGCGGGCAGAGTTCTGTGAGAAAGATCGCCACGCCCAGAGCAAGAGGTACGGCCATCAGAAGGGCCAAAAACGACGTGGCAAGCGTTCCAAAAATGAATGGGAAAGCGCCAAAATCACCGCTTACCGGATCCCAATTGGACCCGACGAAGAATTTGAAACCAAACTGCGCAATGCTCAGTTTGGACCGCAGGACAAGGATCGCTGCGATGAGAATGACGATTGCAAAGATGCTGAGGGCGCAAAGAAGCATGATCCAGCGAAAAGTGGAGTCAGCCGACTTCCCACTGCCTCGGCGCCTAAGATACTCGCGAATTGGCGAAGGCGCCAGCGGAGCATTTTCGATGTCAGGCGAATTCGCCTTGACGAAGTTTGCCAGCGCCACTTGCGGTACCTGATTGGTCGTATTCACTCTATCGCCTGATGTCATGCTGACGGGACTCTAGCTTCCCTTATACGACATCCCGCAGTGCTTGGTGCACTGCGGGACCATTTCAATAAGAGAGTCCGGGAAACCACACGCAAATAGCGGAAGTGTGGTCATTCCCAATTACTTCAACATTGTGATCGACTTGCGAACCCGTTCCACAAGAGCCTGCGGGAGCGGAGCGTAGGTCATTTCTGCGGCTTCGGTCTGGCCTTTTTCCAACATCCAATCAAGGAATCCGACAAGCGCCTTGCCTTTCGCGGGGTCTTTGGCCTGCACAGGAATCAGCAACCACGTGAAACTGGAGATTGGGTAAGACTCGACTCCCGGCGCATCCGTGATGGAGACGCGGTAGTCAGCGGGGATGTTCTTCGAGTTAGCAGCGGCAGCAGCAGTTACGCCGGAAGTCGAAGCCTTCATGAACTTCCCAGCTTTGTTCCGAACCATGCCGTACTGCATCTTGTTCTGCTCAGCGTAGATCAACTCCACGTAGCCAAAGCTGTAATTGGACTGACGCACCATTCCGGCCACGCCCTCATTGCCCTTCTGCCCGATACCCACGGGCCACTTGACAGCAGCACCGCGGCCTATCTGTTGCAGAAACAGCGGGCTAACCTTGCTGAGGTAGTCGGTGAAGATGAACGTCGTACCGCTTCCGTCCGACCGATAAACAGGAAGAATGGCCTGATCCGGAAGATTCACGCCGGGGTTTTCCTTGGCGATATAGGGATCATTCCACTTGGTGATTTTGCCGAGGTAGATACCAGCGAGCGCATCCTGCGAGAACTTGAGTTCCTGCGTTACGCCAGGTAGGTTATAGACCGGAACAACCGCACCCAGGACCGTCGGGATAGCCATTACTTTGACCTTCGCGTCGGCAATCTGCTGGTCCGTCATC
The DNA here is from genome assembly GCA_043749265.1 of Rhodanobacteraceae bacterium. Lineage (GTDB taxonomy): Bacteria > Acidobacteriota > Terriglobia > Terriglobales > Acidobacteriaceae > Edaphobacter. Next base: position 8,554 of record JAYVDT010000499.1, read on the forward strand.
GTTGCATCGCTGGCGCCGAAATCAACCGTACCTTCGGAGACCTGGCGAATGCCGCCGCCCGATCCGATGGACTGGTAGTTGATTTTCACATCCGAATGCAACTTGCTGTACTCATTGAACCAGCGCGTGTAGATCGGATTCGGAAAGGTCGCGCCGGCGCCATTGATGTTTTGTGCAGAGGCAACTGCCGTCGAGAACGTCAAACCGGCGGTTAGGAGAGTGAGTGCGAGTGCGTTGACTTTCAAAAGTCCCCCTAATGTGAAAACTATCTTGCTATCACCAACAGTCTGCTTGTGAAGTGTTACGGCAGCGTTACATAGCGGTAAAGGTGAGGCAAATACATCACTTGGCACCACTCGTCACCACCGGGTAGATCGCTCTTGGGAGCGTAAACAGAAAAGAACTACCGCTGCCCATCTCGCTCTCAGCCCAGATTGTTCCGCCCTGCGATTGAACCATATGTCGTGCAATCGCAAGCCCCAGACCGGTACCTCCCGATTCCCGTGAGCGCGTTTTATCCACCCTGTAGAACCGTTCAAAGATTCGGCATAAATGCTCGGATGCGATTCCAGCCCCAAAGTCCTGAACGCGAAACTCTACCGCGTCATAAGGATCCTTTACCTCTCGCGCGCTCACAATGACTCGGGAGTGGGGGTCGTGTCTAGGTTGCCCATATTTGATCGCATTTTCGATCAGATTTCCGAGGACCTGCATGACCGCGTCGGTATCGGCAAAGACCTGGCATTTGGTCATCTCGCCCATTTCCAGCAACGCCTGATTCTCCTGCACGACGCCGCTCATCAATCGCACGGCATCGCGAATCAGTTCATCAGCTGGCACTGGAGCCGTATGCAATTCCATTGCCGGAGCCTCGACCCGCGCCATCACCAATAAATCTTCCGTGAGACGGTTCATGCGGGTGGCATTCTTCAAAATTGTTCCCAGAAATTCCCTGGCCTGCGTCCCCATGGAATGCTCGTGGTCGAGCAGCGTCTCCACGTAGCCGGTTATCGAAGTGAGCGGAGTACGCAGCTCATGTGACACATTAGCGACGAAGTCCCGTTGGGTTTGTTCCACTTCTTCAATACGGGTGATGTCGTGGAGCACCACCACGGCACCGCCGCCCGGCATTGGAGATGCATTGACTTCGAAGATTCGCCCGGGCATGAGCGTCGTGGTGCGCCGGATACTGACCGAACGTGCGTCGAGTGCGGCACGAACGCATTCCAGCACGTCTGGATCACGAATTGTCTGTACGAGCGCGTGGCCTACCCTGACCGCGCTGCTCACAGCCCCACCCGGGATCAGACGCTGCATACGCGAATTGGTCCAGGAAATACGGCTCGCTGAGTCTACCGCTACGACTGCGTCTTGCATGCTATCGAGCAGCGCTTCTAGCTGCTGCCTTTCCTCTGTGG
>JAYVDT010000500.1:0-3026 GCA_043749265.1 Rhodanobacteraceae bacterium
GCCAGCTCCTCATAGAGGTGGGCAAGGCCATCGTGGTAGTAGGCTGAGCCGCGGTCTGGCGTGGGAACCGGCGTCGTTTTGGAGGGAGCAACCTGGGCGAGGACGGCGTTGGCTGCCAGGAGGAGAGTTGCGGCGGGGAGGAAAGTGCGGGTCTTACGCGTCAGATCGGTGAAACATATGTAGCGCAGAGTCATATTATTGGCTTCCTGTCAGAAGAACTTGCGCTCAGCCGGACTTACTGGCCTAACACCATAAACGAGACTCTCATTTAGACGCCGGCACCCCGAATTGGATGCTGAAGGGAGGGAGACGCTTGAATCTTGAGCAAAGTTTACAACGGCTGGGTGGTTTTTTTGGTCCCTTCGTGGGGAGCGTGTAAGTGCAGGCAAAACCACAGATTCCTTGGGATGACAACAAATTAGGGTCATGGCGGGATGCCCCAGCCTGAGATGCGAGACCTGGGCCACCCGGATTTGCGACGGTGCGTTAGCCGTGGCGAAAGTGGCGGACTCCAGTGAAGACCATGGCGATTCCGAGACGGTTGGCGGCTTCGATGACTTCTCCGTCGCGCATGGAGCCTCCGGGTTGAATGACCGCCGTGGCCCCCGCGTTTGCTACGACTTCGAGACCGTCGGGAAAGGGGAAGAAAGCGTCCGAAGCCGCGACGGAGCCGGCGAGCGGAAGGACGGCTTTCATGGCGCCAAAACGAGCAGCGTCCACGCGGGACATCTGGCCGGCGCCGATGCCGACTGTCTGGCCGTGGCCATCGAGGAATCGGGCGTAGACGATAGCGTTGGATTTGACGTGCTTGCAGATAGTCCACGCGAAGAGCAGGGCGCGGGTCTCTTCCGGGGTGGGCTTGCGGACGGTGGCGACAGTGAGGTCGGCTGCGGTGATGTGGCGGCTGTCCGCGTCCTGGACCAGGAGGCCGCCGGAGATCTGTTTGAGGGTGCGGGTCGCGGGAGCCGGGGTAATGCGGATGAGTCGGAGATTTTTCTTGGCTGCGAAGCGCGTCAGGGCCTCAGGCGTGAAGGAGGGGGCGACGATGGCTTCGACGAAGAGCTTGGCGATCTCTTCCGCGGCGGGGCCGTCAACCTCGCGGTTGATGCCGAGTACGCCACCGAAAGCGGAGATGGGATCTGCGGCGAGGGCTCGGCTGTAGGCCTCCAGAACGGTGGCGCCGGTGGAGGCTCCGCAGGGGTTGGTGTGCTTGATGATGACGACGGCCGGCTCTGTTTCGCCATTGTCGCGGACGCCTAATTCACTGACGAGCTCCCAGCATGCGTCCAAGTCGACGAGGTTGTTATAAGAGAGCTCTTTGCCCTGGAGTTGGTGCGCGCCGGCGACTCCGGTTCCGGAGCCGTCGGTGTAGAGGGCGGCTTGCTGGTGGGGGTTTTCGCCGTAGCGGAGGATGGCGGACCGGGCTTCGACGATGCGAACGGTCGACGGAAGTTTGTCAGTATCGAATGCTGCGGGGGAGTAGGGATTCTCTGAGTCCTTGAGGGATTCGAGGGCGGAGGCAATGCCTGCGTCGTATACGGCGGTGACGGCGAAGGCTGCTTTGGCGAGTTGCCAGCGCGTGGCACGAGTGAGGGAGCCTGAGTTGGCGGCGAGTTCGCCGGTCAGCTTTGCATAATCCGCGGTGGAGGTCACGACGGCGACGTCTTCGTAATTTTTAGCGGCAGAGCGGACCATGGAAGGGCCGCCGATATCGATGTTTTCGATGATCTCCGCGGTGGAGACGCCGGGCTTTTGCGAGGTCTTCTCGAAGGCGTAGAGATTGACGACGACCATGTCGATGGGCTCGATGGCGTGCTCCTTGACGGAAGCGACGTGGGCCTCATTACCGCGGATGTGGAGGATGCCGCCATGGACCTTGGGGTGCAGGGTCTTGACGCGGCCGTCGAGCATCTCGGGGAAGCCGGTAAGGTCGGAGATGTCGCGGACCGAGAGGCCGGAGTCGCGGAGAGCCTTGGCGGTGCCTCCGGTGGAGATGAGTTCGATGCCATGGGAGGCGAGGGCCCGCGCGAATTCGACGAGACCGGTCTTGTCGGTAACGGAGAGAAGCGCCCGGCGGACGGGCTTCAGGTCGATGGGAGGGTTACGCTGGGCGTCGGTGATGCACTCAATATTCACTTCCCAATTCTAGGGCATCCTAATTGGGATGAAGGGTCTTGCATGGGCGTTTGTGGTCGGGTGTCTTGGCGTGTGCGCGCCGCTTTGCGCTCAGGAGATCGGGTGCGGTGAGGCTGGGGCGCCGACGCCATGCAGGCAGATAGTGAGCATTTCGAGGGTCGCGGGCGGCGATGTCGGGGCACGGATCGTTGCCGCACAGGCGAGAATGGGCTCGCAGCCGAAGATTTTTGTGGTGGATCAGGCGGGCGTTGTCTCCACAGCATTCACGCTGGGAACGAGCAACAGCCTGCAATTCAGCGCGCCGGTAACGATTGCGGCGCAGATTACGCTGGGCGGTGAAAATCGCATTTCGTGCGTACCGCGCGGGAGTTTGCAGGTAGTTTCGGGTGCAGCATTTCAGACCAGAGCGAGTGGGCTCGAACTAGACCATTGCACCGCGACGGGCGACGGGTCGATCGGGGCGACGCTGCTGGATGCCAGTGACGCGTCACACGTGCGCGTGCACGACAACAGGCTGATGGCGCTGGGAGCGGTGCAGGCTAGAGGGGGAGGCGATCTACGAGTTGAATCGAATCAGATCATCTGGCCAGCGATTACAAAAGGCTACGGCATCATCTGGGCGAATGTGGCCGATGTTGTAGTGAGCCACAACACGCTAAAAAACGTGGCGAATGGAGTTGAGTTCTTCAATGAAGATGCCGACCCGGACCATAAGGGGCCGTTTACCCGGGCCGCGATTCTTTTGCATCCGGGGCATGCCGTGATCTCGGACAACACGTGCGTCAATGCGAAAGCCTGTTATTGGGGCTCTGTGGGGCACGACATTCTGATGACTCGGAACGACGCGACGAATTGCGAGGATGTCTGCTACGACCTGGAAGGGAGCGTGG
>JAYVDT010000501.1:0-3024 GCA_043749265.1 Rhodanobacteraceae bacterium
TCGCGATCGTCGCGTTCCAAGTCATTTCCCGACTCGACGGGATAAGGGAAGACTGGTTCTTTCCAGTTCACGTTCCCACTGATTGCCTCGGCGTAAGGATCAACCAGCAATTTAGCCTTGTTGAAGCGGAAACCATTCTGCGGATCCCACGGTCCATCGACACGATACCCGTACCGCTGCCCCGCCTGCACTCCCAGGATGAGTCCGTGATACACGAAGGCAGTATGTTCCTTCAGTTCGACACTCTCTACCTCGTGCCCGGCGTCGTCAAAGAAACACACAGACACGGAAGTTGCGTGTTCGGAGTAGAGCGCAAAGTTGATGCCTTGGGAGCAGAGTTTTGCGCCCAGAGGGTAAGGATGCCCCGGCAGGCTTTTTCGTGACATTTTGGCTAGCTCATTTCGATGGAATGTACGCTTTGGGTCTGGCTTATCTCGGCGTACTTTTCTAGGTAGATGCTCACCACTCCCCATAGGTTGACCCCGGCGGTTGACGCAATAGCCACGGCTCAATCTCCAAAGTCTCGTAATCACCTATCTGCGCAAGTCTAAACGCCGGTATGTCAACATCCGCAGCCTGCGCTTTGTACCATTTCAACAGCCACTCCAGCGCCGATCCAGGGTTCAGAAGGACGCCCGGCCCAATTTCGCCCTTGTCCGGCTGGGTTCGAGTTTCAGGAAACCCGCCTCGTGCATGCTGGCTTACGGGTCTCTGAACCACGGCGCGCCATCGCACCACACCTGCCTCATAAAATCAGCGATCCATTCACATTGTGCACATCGTCGTCTGTTGGGCCAAAGTTGAACATCTTGCCATAGCGCGGTGCCTCGTATAAAAGCAGCTTTTTCGCCAGCCGGGTATAGCCATGGAGAGGGCTCGACTACAGGGTCTACACAGCTAAAGTCTTTGCAGATATTCGTAAGGCCAAACTCTTGAAGCTCTTGTAGCTCAGATCGATCGGCTCATTCCGCAAGTGCCTGCGGGGCCTTATCGAAGTCGATGCCAAACGTATAGCGCTCAACCAGCATGCAGAAAATGTGCTCCAGGGCGAGATGTGACTCCTGGATGTTCATCGTCCTGCTGGACGGGATGATGATGTTGTAATCGCAGAGAGCGCGCATTTGGCCGCCGTCATTCCCGGTGAAGCCGATCGTGTGGACGCCGCGCTTCTTCGCCTCTTGCAAAGCGCGAACGATGTTCTTCGAGTTTCCGGAGGTCGAGATACCGAGAAAAACATCGCCCGCCTGCGCTAACGCTTCGACCTGCCGCGCAAAGACATAGCTGTAGTCCCAATCGTTGCCGATGGCAGTCAGGATGGAGCTATCCGTCGTCAGCGCGATAGCCCGAAGTGCGGGCCGATCCACCGTCAAGCGAGCCACAAACTCCGCTACTAGGTGCTGCGAGTCCGCCGCTGAGCCTCCGTTGCCGGCGACCAGAAGAGTTCTGCCAGCCTTCATTGCGTCGGCTGTCAGCTTGCTGATCGTGACCATTGTGTCGTGAATCTCCGCATCGTCATGCACGGCCTGCATGGTGGCAATCGACTGGGCGAGCTGTCTGCGAACAAGGTCTTTCATCAAGGCTCCCGATACTTCCTCTATTTTAGCTGCGACTGAGTGACAGTAGTTGCATCGCCGTCAGCCTGCTCAGGAAACTTAAGTCGCTCAACTCCGCAAGGTATGGTCGCCCATGCGCCTGTGTGTAAAGGACGCAAACGCACTCAACCACCAAGGAAGACAAGCTGCAGTGAAGCAATAAAGCAAATACCGATCAACATGAGCGCAAACCCGGAGGTGAAAGAGTTCCAGGGCACCAGCTTCAGCAGCAGTTAGATGATCGCGACGCCGAAGGTGAGCGGCGCTCCCGGGAAGCCCGGGAGGCCCGCCAAGCGCAGCGGCACGAGAGTGGTTGATGATCTCCAGCATGCCCATGTGGATCGACATCGCGCCAGCCTCCCGCTTGCAGATGAACTTGAGAATCATCTGCGGCGAGTCCTGCAGGTCTGCGATGAGCAAGATCACATCGTCTCTGTTGGCCTGAATGTGGCAGGAATCGGAGACCAAACGTGGCCAAAGTTCCGCGCATGGTTAATAGTCCTCAAGGCTGAATCGGCGGCGGAAATGCGCTTCAGCATCGCGACGCTTGTGTCGCGCGAGCTGTTATCGAAGAACAGGTGTTTGTAGCGGTGGCCACTCAACATCGCCATCACGTTCCGTACCCGCCTGTGCAGCAGTCCGACGTGGGCTTCTTCATGGAAACAGGCGCCAACAAGGCTGACGGTCTTTATTGTTTGAAAGAAAATCTCTTGTGGGCGAAGTAGCTGTAGCTCGCAATGAGGACGGCGTTCACCATACCAGCCAAAAACGGCGCATAGGCATGAGTCGTTTGGGGCAACAGGAAGAGGTGAGTAACAACCGGCAGGATGATCAGCTCAGCTGGCGTGCTGACGCCATAAACCGCAAAGCAGCGCAGTAGCTCTTTGATGTAGTTGCCATGGGTGCGGAAGACGAAATGCTTGTAGCAGAGGAACGCTACAGTAATGGAAATTGGCTTCGATACGATGGCCGAGATGTCAGCAATCAAGGGCTTGCCACGATGCGGAAAGAAATGGCTGAACAGGATCACGAAGCCCGAGTAGAGTGCGAGCGAGATGATCGTGTTCGAGGCGCCGACCATCAGAAAGCGGATGACCTCGCCCGCAGGAAGTACGCGTCGCAGCGCAGCGAATGCACCGTGAGCCTTTGGATCGGGCGTCGTCTCGATTGGCGAAAGGGTGTTCAAAATGATCTATCGCTATTTTAGCTGGTGCCATGCAACGGTGCGACGCAAACCTTCCTGAAGCGATACCCTTTGCCGCAAACCGAGTTCAGTTTGAGCGCGAACAGTAGAAGGAACGTGCCGCTGCGGCAAGGCGCCCGGACCCGACATTCTGGCCATGCGAATCGCCATGAATGGGGCCACATTCGGAATGACGGCGCCCGGTAACGCTCGCATATCCAAACTCTCCCCGGAGCCAATGTTACAGGC
>JAYVDT010000502.1:0-9953 GCA_043749265.1 Rhodanobacteraceae bacterium
CAGCACATCGAGAACCTGCCAGTTCTTCTCCTTGAACTTCTGAAACGACGGCAGGTTTAGATTCAGTCTTCCGCCGCCTGTCTGCACGTTCCCCTTGCTGTCTCGACTGTACTTTCCAGCAAGAAAGCCAGCCGCAAGCGGACTCCACGGAGTAATACCTAAGCCGTATTCACGGGCCATGGAGATGTATTCGTACTCGATGGCGCGCTCGATGAGCGAGTATTCCACTTGCAGAGCGATCGGTCCGGGGATACCTTGGACGCGAGCCATCGCAGCCGCACTCGCTGCATACCAGGCAGGAATATCTGAAAACCCAAAATAGCGGATCTTCCCGGAACGAACAAGATCTCCCATCGACTGCAGGACCTCTTCGATCGGAGTAATCTGATCCCACACATGCATCCAGAAGAGGTCAACGTAGTCTGTCTTGAGACGGCGCAGTGAGCCCTCAAGCGCACGACGTAGATTCTTTCGGCCGTTGCCTCCGGCATTGGGATTCCCCGGCTCTGCGTTGAAGGAGTACTTTGTGGCAAGAACGAGATTGTCGCGGAGCTTACGATCTGCGATGTACGCCCCAGTCAATTCCTCGCTCCTACCCTTCGCATACACATCGGCAGTGTCGATAAAGTTTCCACCAGCATCGACGTATGCATTAAAGATTGCTTCGGAGACATCGTCTGGCGAACCCCAGCGTGGCGTTCCAAATGTCATTGTGCCAAGAGCCAACGGGCTGACCACAAGACCGGAGCGTCCGAGAGAGCGAAAGTTTGTCAGCGTCATATCCGTTCAGATGCACTCCGCCTCCCTCCAGTATCCCGCAAGGGACGTTCAGTCTTCTTGTTTTCGGTTATCTTCTAAAAGCTTCAGAGAGTCCGTCGATGTCTTGCTTGTTCTCTTCATCACGTTGTTTACGCGCCGCTTCCAGCCGGTGCAACAGGCTTTTATCTTCGCTATAAATATCGGGCAGGAAGTACAGGGTGTTGTTTTCACCAGCAAATGGGAGTGCGCCGAACGCCTGCGAGACGCAGCGCCATCATTCCAACGTAAGTTGCAGTTGAGCCACTCTATCGCTCATCGGCACACACAACTGTCGATTCGTCTCGATATCCAGAGCGCCATCGGGATTCAGTCTGTGTTGATGCTGGAATGAGTTGACTGCAAATACAGTGGATTCGTCGTAAACGGAAAGTATCCTGGGGGGAAAGTCTCCATCCCGCATGAGAACAGCACGCAGAGCAGCAAGCCCATCATAAGGATCGCTTTTTTGCTCGCCGGCAGCAGAACAAGTTCAAGTGTCGATATGACAGACATGTAGTGCTGCAATGCCAGTTTGGTTCTTTCATATCCGGTTGCTGGTGGCTTCAGTTAGTCGAACTCTGCCGCCGGAGATTGGGACTGAGAGATATAGCCAGCCGAATTTGACGGAGTCGAAGCATTCGCAGCTTGCCAGGAGATCGGCGTGTGCCATATGGGGGTCTAGCCGGCCGCAGTGCAGGTCCGTCGTAGCCGCATGGTAAACACGGCAACTCAATGCCTAAACGCCGCAGACACCCGCAATGCCTTGGTCAAACCCGGATCCTCTGTCGCGAACGACGGCAACGGCACGATGTAATCGCTCTTTTTGGATCCTTTTAGTAACACTTTCCTGAGGGCTGCAAGTATAGCGATGCCGTCAGGAGTCGCCTTGCCCTCATGTATCCATGCAGGCACGAAGCCACAAGTCCCGTAAAGCCCTGTCGCGAGCAAATCGGATCCGGAGTGTGAGCAATACTGCTCATGTAAGTCGATTGGCGTCTCATGAAACTTCTGCATCTCATCAATGGCGTAGCCGAAACGCACGTTTTGATGTCCTATGTAACGTTGCCTACATACAGAAGCCAGAGCAGAGAGGCATACATGTTGCAGTTGCCAAAATCCGCATTCGATCCAGTCATGTTTCTCGCCAACGCGGGTGTTGGACGACGAATCGTCAAGATTTCACCAAACAACGTTTTCTATTCACAAGGTAGTCCGGCTGATCACGTCTACTACCTGCAATCTGGTCGAGCGAAGCTCACGGTAGTGTCGGCTGCAGGCAAAGAGGCCACCATAACCCTGCTTGCCGCCAAAGACTTCATTGGCGAAGAGTCCGTGGCTGGGGCCATTGGGTTGCATATGGCGACTGCGGTCGCAGTGACCGCATGCACGGCGATGAAGATTCAGAGGCACGAAATGCTGCGCGTTATGCACGAAGAACACGCGTTCTCCGATCTGCTTCTAACCTTCCTCATTGCTCGAGGTATGCGCATACAGGCTGATCTCGTGGATCAGCTATTCAATTCGAGCGAAAAAAGGCTGGCGCGTCTTCTTGTGCTCATGGCGGAGTTCGGACAACCTGCAGAATCAGAGAGGCTTATCCCCAAGATCTCTCAGGAGACACTGGCAAACATGATCGGAACGACTCGGTCCCGTGTGAGTTTTTTCATGAATCGCTTCCGCAAACTTGGATTCATCGAATACAACGGCCGAATTCACGTCAACAAGTCGCTCCTGCATGTTGTGCTCCAAGATCAAAAGTTCGAGCATAACGCCGTCAGCGCAAAACTGTTCGAACCAGCGGCGGGATTTCCAATAAAGCAAGTTGGTCTCAGTGAAGCGAACTAGAAATCTCGCTGATGCGGCGATTCGTCACCCGGACGCTCACGTTTTAACGGCGCTCTCAATAAGGGATGACTAGGGTCGCTTTCAGTTGAAATCCTCCGTGATATGTATCCCTGTCGAATTGGACACCACCACAAACAGCGAGTCAACTGGCTGTGCGCCGCGGTCTTGGGAGTGGACCACGACCTTCTCTCGACAGCGAGACTTATCCTCGAAGTGGCTCCCGCACCAGGCAAGCACGAGAAACTGGCAGACATCTCTGTAGGCAGGGGCCTCGATAGGGATCTGGCAACTCAGGTTGCTCAACAGTTGATGGCTCGCAACATTTTACACCGCCACGCTCGTGATGAACTCGATATTATGGAGACGCTGAGCGCTCGTCCCGTTCAAGCTGCGCTGGCTTCGACAGCCAGCTTTGCAGTTGGTGCCGCTGTTCCGCTTCTGATGGTCAGCCTGTCGCCGTCGCGGTTTCTGGTGCCCTTTGTGGCTACAGCATCTCTACTCTGCTTGGCAGTCTTAGATTCGTGGGCGGCAAAGGCAGAAGACAGGTCTGTCTTAGAGGGAGTCATTCATGTCATGTTCTGGGGTTCATAAGCCGTGCCTGTCACGGCAGGTGCCCGCGCTCTCTTTAGGACTACTGTTCCCTTAGTCCCCCACAATGAGCATCTCGTATGAATGCACCAGGAGGTGGCTGCACATAGACCCTGAGAGCAATTTCTACGACCTTGAAGCCCAACCGATTAGCCGAGAGAATGCCCTCGAACGCGCAGCACACGAGCCGGCTCATTCAATTGCGAAGAATGCGATCGTTTCTTCCAGAAGGGCCGACAACAACAGCATTCAATTTAGTTAATCGAGTCGGTGGATGCAGAAAGCAAGCCCGTACCCTGGTTTGTCACGCATCGCGTGTCTTCGATGCCGTCTTTTATCCAGAAGCGTACTGAAGAATGTGAAGGGTCCGGATGGAGCGCTCCGCGGGTCAAGGGAAGGCATGTGACGGGATTCTCCAACTTAGAAGAGGAGGCCGTTCATCTCACCACAATCGTTCCTTTCTTGGTATAGGGACGAATTGAAGAGGCTTGGCGCGCTTTACTTGAAGGGGCCTGATTGGTTATCTTTCATCCAGATCGACTGCAACCCCGTCACCGGACAAAACCCAGCGTCGTCTAGCGAGGCGGCGAATGAGGAGCTACTGATGTTGCCTGGGATGTGCGCAGGAAGAAGTCCAGATGAGGTTGTGCCCCATGACTAAACAGAATCGCAGTTTCAGGAATGGATACCAACAATGCGTTTCGCGTTTAATAGATGACGACGTGCTGAATCGCATCCCACCCCAGCAGCGATGTGACTGCGGCAGACCGCGGTCGAACATTCCTTCGGAATAATCAAATACCGCATCTTCGGTCATCCTCGACCGCTGCTGCGAGGCTTGACGGGTGCGCAGACCGAAATCAGCATCGGCATCATGGTTTACAACTTCAAATGCATCATCAAGGTGCTCGGCGCAGCACACTTCACTCAGACCCTGACCATCCGCCTGAGATGAAATAGCTATTCTCAGCCAATCGCCTCCACAAGTCAGGGGTGGGTGCGAGACGCGGTACGGCATCCAGGTCCGTGATCACGACGGTCATCCCTCGTTCGGTAGTCCCGTACAAGCATTGTGAAGGCTATTGGTATTCGGATGCAGCCGTGCGAGGCTGGATAGCCAGGCAAATTTCCAGCATGAATCGCTACTTCTGACCACGTCAGGCGCTGCATATAGGACATCGATCCCGAATCGTAGAGATTGGATTTGTGGTGGACCTGCTTTTGCAAAACCGTGAACACGCCCGTCGGTGTTCCGTGACCGGGCTTTCCTGTTGAAATTGTGGCCACACCGATCAGAACTCCATTGCGATAGACGTAAATGCGCTGCGAGTGAAGGTTGATCACGGCAAGTATTGGGCCAGAAAGCGAGACCATCGGCGCCCAAAGATATTGTCCCAGCTTCAGCGATTGAATGCCGCTTGCAAGGTTCGAAGTCAATGGACTGGAGTCCTGAGCCCACGTCAACCAAGCACATGTGCATAGAGCCGCTAGCCCTCCAGCAATATTCCCGATGAACTTACGACTCGATGTCTTCACTTCCATCACGCGCTCCATATTTCCATTTTTGAACCGTCAAGGCTTCAGGCTTCTGAGATCATCCAACGTTGGAATCGCTGCCAAGACTAGAAAGACTGCGGCCAGCGGAATAGTAAACAGGAAGCCAATGTGGCGAAATTCAAGTGCACCGATCACGCCCCGCAGAAGGACAACGCTGTGAGCGAGGCAAGCAGACTCAGCTTCCCGATATCCACATTGGCCAAGGGGGGAGAGTTCCACTCAGATGCCCGTAGATAATTCTGCCCAGCTTGATCCCGACATCGGTGACCATCCCGGTCAGATGCGTAATTACTGCACCCGAGATCTTCGTCACAATTGCATTTTGCAATCCCATCGTGAAGCACAGTAGCGAAACGGTGCCCACAAGGCCGCCGCTCTGAAAAACATGCCCGATAAACGCGAATGCAAATAACAGGAGAGCTTCCAGTATGAGTTAACACGTATTCACTTCTGAGTGACCGCTGGCTTGCCCAACGAATCATCACGGAAGTGCAGGGCGCTCCCCGCGAGAAAGTTCAGCGCAGAATCTCGCTACCAGGAAGGACAGACTACCTAGTGGGAGGTTATCTGCCATCGCTGAAACGATCCCGGACACTTGAAAGGTATGTGGTCTGACTGCAAGGAACTCTCCTGCTTTGACCGTTCGTGCGATGAAGGCAAGATAGCGTGATAATTGCCGATTCCTATTCTGAGCACGTGCATGGCCTATGAGCTTCCGCAGACAGTCGAATGGCATCATAAGCTTGCTCTCTTAGACCAAACGAGTCGAGGTTTCATCCATTGGCTCGTCTCAGCACGACGGCAGGTTAGGTAAGTTTGTCTCCTTGGAGGGATCGGTCTCCGGTGGTGCTTTATGCATCGAAATCCGACCCAATCCCGAAAGACTGAGAGATTGCGGTCCGATCCCGAAACGAAGGGCCGCTTGGCGCACCGCAAAGCCTCGAGTGAGACGAAAAAGAGCGTCAAGTAACTGTTCTGGGCGACAGTGATGATCGATGGCTTCGTCATAGAGCTGTTCTTCTAATGTCAAAGGTGCCCCAAAGATTAGTATTTGCGCATTCGGGTAGTAAAGACGGATTTCCTGAGCCAGCGTCCTGACGGTCGCATCGCCTAGACTTTGGCTGAGGATGACTACCCGGATGTCCATTACTTGGAGTCCAGCTGCAGGAACAGCCTCGTTTGAAGCAGCGACAAAATAATCAGCTGCCAGGAGTAATTGCGCCCTGGTAGCCAGTAGACCGGGATTCGGCTCAACGATCAAGATTCCTGAAGGAAGAAGCGCGTATTGCTTTAAGCCGGTTTTCTGAAGTTGCATCAATCCTCTTCGTCGCTCAATGGGCCTCAAGCGGTTCACTGATAGTGGTTTTCTGACTTTGCCCGCGAATGGGCTGGTGCCTGGTAGCAACCAAATGTTCATTCTCTTCTGCCCCTCTTAAGGTTGATGTACCGGATTGCTCAGTTATCAATAGGAGATGTGGGACTCCGTTCGAATGTTGCGCAATCCGACTCAAACGGGTGTGCCAGAAAAGAATTGCATCCATGATGCCGAAATCAACCGACGTAGAGATGAAGATCGAAGCCCTAGAAACGGAGAAATCGATGATCTCGAACAGGGCTAGCCATCGGGGCTTCCGCGATGCGAGCCGTCGAAACCGTATTGGGGAGCAATTCGAAGTACTTCATACGACTTAAAAAGGGGCGAGTCGTATCTCTCGAATGCTCATCAACTGATGGTAATAGCGAGACTGAGAAGCGGCCGAATGGCAACAAATAATGCGTTCTGCTTTGCTCAGTTCGAACAGTTTCCAATCTGGAAGACTCGGACCTGTGTCACAACTATCCGGAAGGATCAGGCACCGTGGCGCTCGCAACGGTGATAACTGCGGTGACCGATCGAAAGGAACGAGAGTCGAGGCGGTGGAATGAGTGCCGAAACCGTGAGCCGCATCTGTCGGCTTTTTACACAACGAAAGGCATCGGCGGTCCGGATCTTGGATTATGGACAAGCTACGAAACTACCGAGCGCCATTGTAGAAACATAAAGATTCAAAGCACCCAGCGTCCAGGGGCGAACCCAAGCAGATTTTGTCGACCAGTTGTTCAATTCAAGTGAACGAGGCTTGGCGAGGATCTTGCCGCTCATGGCGGTCTTCAGCAAGCCCGACGAGTCGGAAACGTTGATCGCGAAGATTACCCAGGAAACCTTGGCCGACATGATAGGAACCACTCGATCCCGAGTAAGTTTCTTCATGAATCGCTTTCGCAAAACAGGTTCGTCCGATATAACGGCAGTATCCAGTCCACACACAAATCACTTCTCAACATCGTTCTGCACAATCAGCGCTCTGGGGCCAACTTCATGAGCTCTGCTATCCCCAATGGAAAACGAGATAAGACAACAAGGGCTAGGCTCGCAACGAACATCGCACAAAAGAGTGAAAGCTGTATTTGACAGAAGATGGTTAGAATCACGGGTGAGTGTCCTTTCCGTTGAAGAAGTTGAATCGTTTTCGTGGTTCGGTAGGACGGTTGAGGAGTGAAGGCGGCAGTTTCCCGGCGGCTAGGTCACGGACAACGTTTGCAACGAAGTCCACCGTTCCCATCAACATTAAGTCTGTGAATGCGGCGATGTGCGGAGTGAGCAGCGCCTGAGGCATGCTCAAGAGAGGGCTAGCAGCCGTCAATGGCTCGTCTCTCTGAACATCGAGCCCGACCGCCGCAATGTGACCCGACTGGAGGCCGACGAGCAGCGCTTGTTCATCGATGAGCGAGCCGCGTGCGATGTTAATCAGGATGGCTCCTCGCTTCATCCCTCTTATGGCGTTGCCATTGATCAGATTTTCGTTTTCCTTGCTTGCGCGAACGCAAACGATTACATAATCGGCATCCGCGATAGCCGTGATGAGTTGATCGGCTTTGAACGCCACCACTCCCGGTGGGGCGTTCTCTGGACGCTCATCCGTCGCGAGAAGCAGGACGCCAAACGGACGGAGACGGTCGATGACCTGAAGACCGATGCTTCCCAAGCCAACGACACAAACAGTTTTCCCATTTAAAGACCGATGGATTTTGGGAGTCGGCAAGCCTGGGTTTCGCACTGACCTCAACGTTTCTCCGAGATCTCTCGATGTGGCGAGCAGAAGCAGGATCACAAACTCGGCAACCGAGGTGGCATTTCCGGTCAGGTCAGACGGGGCATAAGAGACCCAAATTCCCAAATCACTTGCTGTCTCCACATCGATCGTTTCATATCCCGTGGTCGTCGTTTGAATGAGCAACATCTTGGATTGGTCCAAGAGTTGGTCCTTGCCGATACTCCCACTCGCAAGCAAGACCTCGATATCCTTCGCTGGGGCAGACTTCCCGGCCTCCCAAGCCAACAATTCGTGTCCGCTTAGCGACTCCCGCAGCTCCAAGAACATTCGGTCTGTAAACACATTCTTCGTATAAAGAAACGCTATCTTCACAGGTTCACCCCTTCTTCATTTCTTGTGACACAGCAACTGTGCATTTCCACCCTCAAGCAATGGCAGGTTTTGGCGTGATCCACGGTTGGGATGGACATTCCATCTAGAATCATTCGGTTATGGCGGGTGCACATGAGATGAAACCGATGTCAACCACGTTTGAAAAGCATCGACCCCGTACTTTACTCTGACGGATTGAAAGCTGGTCAACGTTGCTCAGAGTTCTAGGTCAATAAAAAATAGTATGAGCAAGCTCAAGACGTATCCAATTGCTCAGAACTGCTTGGCCGTGAATGGGACGCTTGCTGAGCTTCGAGTATGAAAATCCAGCAACCTCTGTTCATATCGATGCTCGGCCTGCTTTTAACGATAACGACCGGCGTTAAGGAGAACATGCCGAACAGCAAGGAGAACATGCCGAACAGCAACACTGCGAAAATCTCAACAGCGATGAACAACGAAGATCCGGTATCTCAGTCGAAGGCACCCGACGAAACGACTGTTGGCTCTGGACTATCCAGCTCACAGGCCGCAGCCGTGCTCGCCCGCGATGGACCAAATGCGATGCCGGACACATCGGGCCATCTGCTCAGAAGTGCACTCTCGAAGTTCTAAGCGCCCGTGCCATGGCTTCTTGAAGCTTAGATGATCTTGCAGATCGTGCTGCACAAATATGTTGAGGCCGGCATTATCGCCACGCTGCTTGTCTTCAATGCTGCCCTGGCGTTCGTGCAGGAGGGACGTGCGCAAGCAACACTGAATGCGCTCAAGTCGCGACTCGCGTTGAATGCCTCCGTGCAGCGTGGCGGGATGTGAAAGGTTCTTCCTGCAATGGAATTGGTTGTGGGAGATTTGGTCAAACTCTCGCTTGGCGACCTGGTTGCAGCGGACGTTCGTATCGTCGATGGATCAATCCTGCTGGACCAGTCGATGCTCACGGGAGAATCTTTACCAGTGGAGGCGGGCGCCGGGAGAGATACGTTTTCCGGGGCGCTCGTTAAACGGGGTGAAGCAACAGCAAAGGTCACCGCGACGGCACAAGAACCAAGTTCGGGCAGACCGCCGAGTTGGTAAGCACGGCTGATGTCGTCAGTTCGCAACAGAAGGCCGTCCTCAAGATCGTGAGGAACTCTGCCTTCTTCAATGGCGCGATCATCTTGCTTATGGGTGTTTACGCTTCTACGCATTCGATGCCCTGGAGTGAGGTCATTTCCCTTTTCCTCACTGCGGTTCTTGCCGCTATTCCAGTGGGACTACCAGCGACCTTCACATTGGCCTCAGCTATCGGAACGCGGTCCCTGGCGAAGCTAGGTGTGCTCCCAACGCGCTTGTCGGCTGTAGATGAAACCGGAACAACCGACGTTCTGTGCGTCGACAAGACAGGGACTCTCACCGCCAATCAACTTTCCGTCACGAGCGTGTTTCTCTTGAATGGGTTTCATGAAGAGCAAGTCCTCGGGATCGCTGCCCTCGCTTGTTCGGTTGGTGGTCAGGACTCGGTTGACGCCGCGATTCGGTACGCTTCCGAGAACAAACGCGCATCGGATACTCCGAAGGTAGTCACGTTTACAGCTTTCGACCCGGCGAAGAAGACCTAAGTAACCTCTGCGTAGGCGTTTGATTTGTTGCCGACTGCGAGTTGAGTTTAGGAGTTGACTGCTGTGGGATGCTCGAGGACCTGTTTTCTGGTTGTCTGGA
>JAYVDT010000503.1:0-3013 GCA_043749265.1 Rhodanobacteraceae bacterium
GAGCGAGGCAGCGGTGGGGGCGGAAAAGGCAAGTTTGTTGAACCAGTTGGTACGGGTCTTTAGCTGCTGACCGTAGCCATAGTTGGGGTTGGCGACCATGTTGGGCCGGAGACTGGCGGCGGAAGAGCCAATGATGCCGAGGCCGGCGGCATCGACTGCTTTACTGCCGTCAGGGAGGGTGAGGTTGCCGCTCATGATAACGGTAAGGGGAAGACCGGAGTTGGCGGCGTAGATGCCGGAGATCTCCCAGCCGCCGATGAGTCGTTCTACGAGGCCCTTCTGCTCGCGGTACCAGGGGATCTCCCAGACGCCATCGAGAGTGAGGATATTGGTGCGGTCCAAGGCGGAACGTCCGTATTCACCGGCGATGTTGTACGAGTTCTGCGGAGCTGTAGAACGGTCGCTCTGGTTGTTGGTGAGGGCGCGGGAGAAGGTGTAGTTGGCGACGACGAAGCTCTTACCGGAGAAGCGCTTCTCAAACTGGACCTGCAAGCCGTTGTAGTTGCTGGAGAAGATGGTTTCGACGGCGTTGATGGCACCGTAACCACGGTAGGGGCGGAGCTGGTTGAGAGGACGCTCCGCGGTCGAGGTCCCGAAGCCGCCGCCGGCGATGACTGCGTTGAATTGACCGGTGGCGGCGAAGGCACCGGGACGAAGCTGGTTGATATCGATCTGGCCGAGGAGGTGGGTGCTGTGATTGCCGACGTATCCGATGTCCAGCAGAATCGTGGGGGTGATCTGCTGCTGGAGGTCCAACGAATACTGCTGGGTATAGGGCGTGTGGTAGCTAACGGGTGAGGCTACGAGGTTGGGGACGGTCAGGCTGACGGCGGGCTGGCCGGCTGCTGGGTTATCGAGGTTTGCGGTGGTGTAGGTGGGGACATTGAGGAACGGCGGGTTTGCGAACTCGTTCTGCTCATAGATGCCGAAGAGAGAAGAGTCGTAGGCGATACCGTATCCGCCGCGCAGGGAGGTTTTGCCGTCGCCGTAGAGGTCATAGGCGAAGCCGACACGAGGGGCGAAGTCTTTGGTGTCGGAGTTGCCGACCTTGTTGCCGAAGCGTGAGGCGTCACCAAAGCTGCCGGGCGTGCCGAGGATGATGCCGTTGAGGCGGTCGGCACTGGCATTGGGGAGGCCGGAGTTCAGGCCCTGAGCGTTGGCGCAGACGCCGGTCTTGCAGAGGAATCCGCCGGAGTCGACGGTGGGGGCGTTGGCCGCGACGTAGGTTGAAGGGTCGAAGTTGGAGAGGATGTTGTTGTCGTCGTAGGGCTCCGGGAAGTAGGAGTAGCGGACGCCGAGCGAGAGGGAGAGGCGGTGGGTAGCCTTCCAGTTGTCCTGAAGGTAGGCCTCAATCTGGTTGGTTTTGAGGTTTGGGGTAAGGACGCTGGAACCTTGAGTAAAGCCGTTATTGGCGTTGCCGATGAGGAAGTTTGCCCAGACTGAATCGAAGGGGCCGGGGACGGCGCCGCCGGCGGTAGCGGCTTGTGCTGCGGTGGGTGTGGCGGTAGTGAAGCCAAAGGTTCCCTGGGGGAAGGGCGAGCCGTTGCCGAGAGCGTTTTCAGTCTTCTGGTAGTGGTCGAAGCTGACGCCGCCGACGAAGGTGTGGTTGCCGATGACCTTGGTGAGCGAGCCGAAGACGTTGTGATTGTGGTTATAGTCGCGGTAGGAGCCGGCGCTGGTGATGTTGGTGGAGATGCTCGTAAAGCTGAGGTTGGGGATGTTGCCGAGGGTGTTGGTGAAGGGTACCGTGGGCTTGATGTCGGGCGAGTTGGCGACGGAGGTGAGGCCAACAGGGTCGGAGAGGATGGCACCGGATGAATAGGCGTAGCCTGCATCGAGCAGCAGGGTGGGGGAGAAAGTAAAGGTGACATGGCCGAGGTGGGTGGTGCCGGGAGCGCTGGTGTTGCTGATGTTGACGCCGGGGAGTCCGCCGCCTACGAAGATGCCGCCGCCTTCAACGGTTGGGAGGGAATCGTGGAGGTAGCGGTAGAAGATGTTCGTGCGCGTGCCGATGGACTGGTCGATACGAACAAATTCCTGGGTGTCGTTGAAGACGCTGCGCTGGTTATATAGGTAGGCATGGGGGTCAAGGCTCGACCCAGCGGCCGCATTGGGGAGGGGAACCTTGGCGAAGATGTCCTTCAGGTATGCCTGTGCAGTTGGAGAAATGTTGGTGATTTTGGTGCCGTAGGTGAGGCAGGAACCAGTTGTGGTGGAGGCTGACGTACAGACGGCAACCGGACCTGCAGCGCCGGTGGAGGAGTAAGAGCCTGCGCCGGAGAAGTCGCCGAGGCGTTCGGCCGAGGTGGGCACATAGGAGGTGACGGTGGCGTAGTTAATGACGCGGCGGAACTCCTGCGAGTAGAAGAAGAAGGTCTTGTCTTTGCCGTTGTAGACCTTGGGGACGTAGACGGGGCCACCGATGGCGAAGCCGAAGTTGTTGTAACGGAGGAGCGGTCTCGCGGTAGGAGTTGCCGTGAGCTTATTGAAGTAGTTGTTGGCGTTGAGCTTGTCGTTCCGGAAGAACTCGTAGGCGGTGCCATGGAGCTTGTTGGTGCCGGAGCGGGTGACGACATTGACCTGGCTGGAGGCGCTGCGGCCAAAGGCGGCGGAGTAGGTGCCGCGGAGGACCTTGAACTCGGAGATGGCGTCGACCGATGGGTAGGAGAGGAGGGTGAGGTTGGAGCCGCGGTCTACATTGTCGGCTCCGTCGATGGTCCAGTTATTGGTGGAGTTGCGCTGGCCGTTAATGGAGAAGGAGACGACGGCGGCGGTGCCTGCGGGGAGCGAGGTGCCAATGTAGAGCTGATCGCTGGCGCCGCCGTAGGAGACGCCGGGCATGAGGGCGACGAGCTGCTCGTAGTTGCGATTGTTGAGGACAAGCTCACGGACCTGGGTGCCGCTGATGAGGCCGGAGGAGGCTGCGTCTTCCAGGTTGACGGCCAGGGCGTCTGCGGTGACTGTGATGGTCTCGCCTTCGCTGCCGGGGGTCATGGCGCGGTTGACGGTGAGG
>JAYVDT010000504.1:0-3003 GCA_043749265.1 Rhodanobacteraceae bacterium
TGTGCGGGTCTGGACTAGCGTTCGCTGTCGAGGTGGGTCATAGCCTGCTTATCATAGCGGGTTCCGGCGACCTCGGATGCGGGCACTGCCTGCTCAAGAAGAGCCAACTGCTCTTCCCCGAGGGTGAGTTCGAGAGCGCCGAAAGATTCTTCAAGTTGCGCAACGGTGCGTGCGCCCAGGATGGGGACGATATCCTCACCGCGGGTCATGACCCATGCGATCGCTGCCTGGACGGGAGTTGCGCCAAGTTCTGCGGCGACTTCATTCAGGGCTGCGATGAGGGTCTGATTCTTGATCAGGTTGGCGCCAGTGAAGCGGGGTAGAAAACGGCGGAAGTCGCCCTTTTCCTGAGGCTTCGAGCCGCTGAGAAGACCGCGTCCGATGACCCCGTAGGCTGTCGTGCCGATGCCAAGCTCGCGGAGCCCGGGGAAGACTTTTTCTTCCATGCCCCGTGTGGAAAGGCCATATTCGAGTTGGACGTCGGTGATTGGCGTGATGGCCTGAGCGCGACGTGCTGTTTCGACGCTGACTTCAGACAGGGCTGCTTGTTTCACAAATCCTTGGCGAATCATATCTGCGACTGCGCCGATGGTGTCTTCAATCTGGATTTTATCGTCCAGTCGAGCCGGGCGGTAGATGCCGATCTGCGAGACACCGAGGCGGTTCAGAGAGTAGGCAAGGAAGTTCTTCACCGCGGCAGGGCGTCCATCGAAACCACCCCAGGCCCCATTGGGGGTGCGCATGGCACCGAATTTGACGGAGAGGGTGAGCGTGTCGCGAACGGCGGGGGAGAGCTGTTTCAGGGCCTGTCCGATGAGCAGTTCGTTGTGACCCATGCCATAAAAATCGCCGGTATCGAAGAGAGTGATGCCACGGTCGACGGCGGCATGGATGGTGCGGATGGATTCGTTATCGTCGGTTTGCCCGTACATTCCGGACATGCCCATGCAGCCAAGGCCGATGGGGGAGACTATTGCGGTGCCCAACTTGCGGGTGTTCATTTTCTTATCGTAACGCTGGCCAGCGTTACGATTTTGGTGGGGTGAAAAGGAGAGGCCCCACCCCGACGACATTGTCTGTCGTAGAGAGCGGGGCACCCGCATTTTGTTGCTATGCGTTATAGGTTGAGGAGGAGACGCGTCCGCCGCGACCGGTCCAGTTGGTGTGGAAAAACTCGCCGCGGGGTTTGTCGACGCGCTCGTAGGTGTGGGCGCCGAAGAAATCCCGCTGTGCCTGGAGCAGGTTGGCCGGCAGACGCTCTGTGCGGTAGCCGTCATAGAACGCGAGCGCGGTGGAGAAGGCTGGGGTGGGCACGCCGAGTTCGATGGCGTGGATGAGAGCCTTGCGCCAGCTTGCCTGGTACTTGTTCAGGGCCGACGAGAAGAAGTCGTCCAGGAGCAGGTTGGAGAGATTGGGATTCTTGTCGTAGGCCTTCTTGATGTCGCCGAGAAAAGCTGAGCGGATGATGCAGCCGCCACGCCACATCAGCGCAACGCCACCCATGTTCAGGGTCCAGCCCTCTTCCTTTTCAGCGGCGCGCAGAAGCATATAGCCTTGGGCGTAGCTGATCATCTTGGAGCAATAGAGGGCTCGGCGAACTTCTTCAATGAAATCGGCCTTGTGCTCGGCGGGAATTCTGGTCTTTTCGGGGCCGGAGAGAATTTTGCTGGCCTGAACGCGTTCTTCCTTGAGGGCCGAGAGGCAGCGCGCAAAGACGCTCTCGCCGATGAGCGTGACGGGTATGCCGAGATCCAGCGCGGAGATGGCGGTCCACTTTCCGGTGCCTTTCTGGCCGGCGGTATCGAGGATCTTGTCGACCAAGGGTGTCCCGTCTTCGTCTTTCTTGGCGAAGATGGTCTCGGAGATTTCGATGAGGAAGGAGTCAAGTTCGCCCTTGTTCCAGTCGTGGAAGACCTTGGCGAAGTCGTCTGGCGTGAGGCCCAGCCCGTCCTTGAGAAGCTGGTAGGCCTCACCGATGAGCTGCATATCCCCGTACTCGATGCCGTTGTGGACCATCTTGACGTAGTGTCCGGCTCCGCCTTCGCCTAGCCAGTCGCAGCAGGGGGTACCGTCTTCCACCTTGGCAGAGATGGCCTGCAAGATCTCTTTGACGTGGGGCCATGCAGCGGGGTTTCCACCAGGCATGATCGACGGACCGAACCGTGCGCCCTCTTCGCCGCCAGAAACGCCAGCTCCGATAAAGAGGATTCCTTTTTCGCCAAGGTCCTTGGTGCGGCGGTTGGAATCGGTAAATAGGGAGTTGCCGCCGTCGATGATGATGTCGCCCTTTTCCAGGTGGGGGACGATGAGGTCGATGGTCTGGTCAACCACGGTTCCGGCCTTGACCATGATCATAATGCGACGGGGTGTTTTGAGAACGGAGCATAGTTCTTCAATGGAATGAGTGCCGACGACCTCGGTGCCCTTGGCTTCGTCGGCGAGAAAATCATCGATCTTGGAGGTGGTCCGGTTGAAGACGGCTACCTTGTAGCCGTGGTCATTCATATTCAGTACGAGGTTTTGACCCATGACGGCGAGCCCGATCAAACCGATGTCGCATGTTGCCTTATTCATAAATCTCCCTTGTTTCAATGAGACGGCGAGGCCGGCACGCAGGAACTCGCGGCGGTTCTAAAACTTCAAACGTGGAGTGGTTCCACCATCCGGCCGATAAGAAAAGATAGCATCTCGGCTCAGCAGGTACGTGTGCCGTCTCGTGATCGTACGCTGATACCCTTCAACTTCGGTGGGCTAGTGCGAAAGTGGCGAAATTGGCAGACGCGCCAGACTCAGGAGCCGTTTTGTAGAAGTTGTTGGCGTTGCAGCACGTTGCAGGCAAGGGAAAAAGTCCCTTATACCGAGTGCTGGGTCAAAAGGCGACTTGCAGCAGATCGCAGCAAGATTCGTGGAAGTCTAAAGCAAAGGGACACTAAAGCGGAGACCAAGTTTTGGTGAGGTCCAGCAGCCGGTCCTGTACGTGAGCGTACCCGGGCGTCTCATGGG
>JAYVDT010000505.1:0-2999 GCA_043749265.1 Rhodanobacteraceae bacterium
ACGATTACGGTATGCATCCACGTTGTCATGCTTGCCGAGACAGAAATCACCGAGAAAATACAGACTGTCGTTGGGCTTGACCCTGGCGTTCAGTCTATCCACTATCACCTCATACATCTTCCGCGTATCCGCGAGAGGGCGATTGCAATATCGGATGATGTTGAAATGTCCAAGGTGAAAGTCGGACTTGAACCAAGTGTCAGCCATGTTGACGATTATGCAGGAATGCCCTTCGCATTGATTCGGGAGGAGCACCAGCGGCTCCGTTGGGCCGATCCCCACGATTCTGCGTAAACGCCTCGGGCTGTCAGTATCATTCCATCGTTGAATGATATTGACCTGCTTGCGCCTCCTATTGCGCCCCTAATTGGGTGAGACGGCAGCCGGACGAACCGGTTGCACGAAGGTTGCGGTGAGGAGTGGGATGCTCACGATATTATCGGGCTGAGACTGCGCCTGGACGACTAGCTTGATGCGGGTTCCCGTCTGGAGCTGCTTGGCGAAGTAGCTCTGCTTGCCGAAGGCAACGACGTTGTAGTGAAAGGCCTGGAGGTTGCGGTCGGAGACGATAGAGACTCCGAAGACGGTGTACTTGCTTCCGGTCTTGGACGTGCGGCTGGTAGCTGAGTTGCTAACGGTGCCGAAGAAGTTGATGATCTGTTGAGTCTGCATGGTGGTTCTCCTTTTTGCCCGGTCAATCGGGACACATCCCAAAGGGCGCGGAGGTGATTGCTCTTAAGTCGCGGCACTGCCGCGTTGCCAAGAGAAGAAGTTTTTGGAAAGGAACCTGGAGCTTGCGAAGGGAGGAGGAGTCCGAAACCCCCAGGGCGCGGTACGCGAGTTCTAAACACAAAGCCGAAGCGCGCAGATTCTGCATCGAAGCGTTGGCCGAGTGACAGTGCAAACAGGAGATTATGCAATCCACCTCACATCGATAGGCTACATGAGACTACAAAAATGCCAGTTGCAATTTTGCAACGATACCCACCAAGCGGTGCGATCCGAGAGTATTTACGGGAACGCGATGGGTGGAACTCAATTCACATAGCCGTTCGTTGGGGGGATAAGGACGCTATCTTGTGAGCCACCAGCCTTGCTTCGGATGAGTGTGAAAACGTCCAAAATCGAAGCGATATTGCGGATATTTCCTGCGACGCTCATCAGTTCGTCGACACCGGTATATGTGTCAGCCAGGGTCTCAAGGCGCTCACTCACACTCCTCAGTTGGTCAGCTTCCAACAAAATATCCTCGAAGGGTCCGAAGTAGCTAGCACCTGTTGCGGAGTTGTTCGTTGAGGTTGCGCTCAACTTCGTTTTGGTCTCGACATGAAGGGGTACACCTTCTATCAAACGCACCGTTGCCGCCTCGCCGAGAAGGTTAAGAAACAGTCCGAGCAACTGCGCGATCAAAATGATTCCAATCTCGCCATCCCCCTCCGGGTCAAGTTGCAATTCCACTTCGCCTAGACCCCGCAGGCCTCCATCCGGTGCTATCTGCACCGCACTGAGCCGTGGAGACTGGGATTTGGCCAGAGACAGCGCACGCGAAGCCAGTGCCTGGAAACCGTCAACTCCAACCGGCGCGCAGAGTTGCCGGCGGAGATTTTCATAGACGCGAAGACTAGCAGGCTCGGCCTGTGCGGAGGTCGGATCAGCGTCAACTTCGGAAGCGATGAGCCTGCGGGCCCAATCGCGAATCATTGGTAGAGGAAGCATCGGTTCTGTCCTTTCCTCCTGGATTACTTGGAACACACGAGTGTCATCGCAGCGATCTCTCTTGCCAGTTGCGGCAGTGACGCAATCCCCGCGCTTCACTGAGACTTGTGACCACCCACGATACAAGGTACTCGAAAGACTTCCGGAAAGGCGAGCACAATTGACCAAGATGAGTCCCCGCCATGGCTAGCCAAATCGGATGTGGTGGTGGATGCTGCCAGCGGTCATCATGCAAGACCGGAATTGCGGCTGGCTTTGGCCGGTGAGCTCGGATATTCGCACTCCCGGTGAGCCTGGATATTTGCATTCGATGTCTTCGCCTTCCTAATGAGCGCGACCCCATAAACGAGTTACTGAGAAACAGGCCTGTCCGCTAAGCAAAGATCCTGGATGGCCCATGTTCATTCATTTCATAAACGACATAGATGATCTGTTTTGTACTGCAAGTGAGTTTGTGAGTGAGTAAAATTAGGCTGTTAAGCGGAAGGTGAAGTGTTCCCAGAGAAATTATGAGAAGCGCAGACGCTCCTACAACACGAGAGCTCGCCCAACGACTAGTCGCTTACGAAGGGGTCGGGACAGGTTCTGTCATGGCAGATATGCACTCAGTGTCTCGTGTGTGCGATAAGCTGCGCCGTCCTATAACTACTCTTGCCGGGGCTGCGGGATTTCGCTCGCTCCTGGCGCGCGCTTTGACACTGGCAAAGCGGGAGTCTCCGGTTCTCGGCGCATGGGAAGTCCAGGCTGACGGCTCACTGCAGGGTCTGAATGGCGAAGCTGCGCAATCGGGTGCGGTGCTCATTGCGCATTTGATCGGGCTGATGATCACGTTTATAGGGGAGGCTCTCACCCTTCGTCTGCTGCACGATGTGTGGCTAGACTTGCCCGACCCAGAAGGAAAGTTTGAAAGGGATCAATCAGAATGAATGAGCAAAACAGGGTCAAGATCAACCAGTTGCCGACCGGAGTACCGGGGCTCGATGAGATACTTGGCGGCGGCCTCCCCGAGTTTTCGTTCAACATCATCGCGGGCTCGCCCGGATGCGGCAAAACCACTCTGGCACACCAGTTCATCTTTGCCAATGCCACCGAAGCGCGGCCTGCCCTCTACTTCACGGTGCTGGGCGAGCCCGCAATGAAGATGCTGCGCTACCAGCAGCAATTCACCTTCTTCGATGCTGCGAAATTGAACAAGTCCGTGCGCTTCGTCAACCTGAGTCAGGATCTGGTCGAGCGCGGGCTGCAGGGAGTTTTGGAAGAGATTTCCAAACAGGTCGAAGCCG
>JAYVDT010000506.1:0-2986 GCA_043749265.1 Rhodanobacteraceae bacterium
GTCCACTACAACACGATCAGGCCACACTCCTCGCTGGGCTACAGATCACCGGCGCCGGAGGCATGGCTGACAAACAACACGGGGCATGGAGCAGTGGAAACCGCTACGCGCTTCCCACTGCTCCACACCCCAGACGACGGCTACTTGAACTCAGAAATAGCTGCGCTACACTAACGCATCCGATGGCACAAAAGATCGGGCACTCCACTTCGCGTCCCGCGTTCTTTCAATCCCGGAATTCCTCAAGGCGTCGGACTGACTTTGCCTTGGCCATCTTGTAGCCATCCTTGATGGCTTCGTCGCCTACTTTCAATAGGACGTTGGTGAGGACAATCTTCAGCATCGGGATATCGGCGGCTGCGCGGATCTCACCGGGGTGAAGTGAATCACCAGACCTGTAACTCTTTTCCAACTCCGACGTGTCAGGGACAGAAAGCATCCTGATTGAGCTATGGCCGAGAAGCCTACTCACGTGCTCCAGTGATACGCCGGCGGTCAGCAGAGAACAGGCAAAGGTGTCGCGCAGCCGGTGAGCTTTCATGTGCCCTCGGTGGATCTTCGCCTCTGCGAAGCAGGGGGCACGAACCGCTTGCCCCAGTTCCCGCAGATCGACTTGGGTGAGCCCTCGCCACTCCAGAAGAAGTAGGACGTGTTGTCGTTGGGTACGGCCAGGAGTTCGGCCGCGACTTCGGGTGGCAGCAAAACGCTCACATTAGTCCCCGTCTTGGTGCGTTAGGTAACGATCCGGTGGCCGGTAGCATCTCTGAATCAGAGCGGTGCGGGGAAGTGTCAGGGCATCCTGGATGGGGAGGCCGCTGTGGCGCATGAGGATAAATAGCCCACGAACCCGCTCGCACCAATACTCGTAGGACTTATTGTCCTCGGCCGCGTTCTGGGGAGACCTCACCACGACGTAGGCCGAATCCAACAGACGGCTATATTCGGCCTCACTCAGGGGGAGCGTAGGGGCACCGGCGGCAGGCATCTTCGGCCACGCAGGGACGTCCGGTAGCCATCCAGCCACACGGCAGAACCTGAGGAAGGACTTGTAGCGCTCAGCCAGCTTGTTTCGGGTGATGGCAGACGGATAGAGTTCGTTCCAGTCAGAGCAGAAGCGGGTGATGAGTTCGCGGTTGATTCCCGCAAGGGTATAGACGCCACGCCCCTCACAGAAGGACGCCAGGCGTCCAAGCTCCCGCTCGTACTTCCTTATGAGATCAGAAGAGAGGTTCTCCACCTTCTTGTCAGCGATAAAGACCTCGACGGCCGCTCGCATGTTCTTGACCCCCGACGTGTCCGGCACAACCGTTCTACCGGTCAGTTGGTCTTCAATGTTCTGCTTGACCTATTCAGCTTCTGGCCAGGACCGCGTATTTGCCGGACGCCGTTGGCGGGATTCGCCGGTTGCCGTCCAGCGAAGCCACTTCCTGCAATCGCATCGTTTGGCGAACTCATCTCCTGCATACTTGCAGCCCTTCGAATGCCGGACAAAAATTGTGATGGTCGGCGTGGTGGTCACTGCGTCCTGCTCTCTGATTTCTCCAACGAAACACCGTAAACACGTTTTGATACAAAAGTAAAAGCCACCCGCTAAGGTGGCTCATTCTAAGGGACTTATAATTGGTGGAGGCGGTGGGAGTCGAACCCACGTCCGAAACTACCGTCAACAGAGAGCATTCATGCTTTTCCACGTTCATCTTTGTCTCGTCAGTGGCGCTTAGAACGGGCAAAGACGCGACACCGACCAGCCTGATTGATCTCGTCCGACCCGCTCAGACGGAGCAGGGAAGACCAGCCTACTGTGCGACGATCGGTACAGGCCCGTAGGCGAAGCTTGAGCGATCGGCCACCTAATTAATTAAGCAGCAAGAGCGAACTGAGGTTCGGCACTTATGATTTTGTGAGCGATTACGGGTGTCCACACCCCGGCATGCCTCTCTGCCGCAAGCAATCCCGTCGAAGCCGTGACGCCCCCATTATTGAGGCTGGCACCAACATTGCATTGGGCACTCAAAGATCTATGGCTATTATAGCGCTTGTCAGGAAAAGGCCAGAAGGACCGCGCCAGCCGTAATGAGGCCTCCGCCTGCAATCTTGATGGGAGTCAGTGTTTCGCCAAGAAATAGCCATGCGAAGACGATGACTAGGACGACGCTTAATTTGTCTACGGGGGCAACACTGGACGCTGGGCCCATTTGCAGAGCGCGGAAGTAACAGAGCCAAGACAAACCCGTAGCGATGCCGCTCAGGATAAGGAACACCCAGCTTTTGCGCCCTATGTCAACAATCCCACCGTGTTTCTCAAAGCCAATCGCGACAGCCCACGCAAAAACAAGTACGACCGTAGTTCGGATTGCAGTGGCCAGATTGGAGTCGATACCGGCGATGCCCACTTTTGCCAGCAGCGCTGTTGCCGCGGCAAATACTGCTGAAAGGAGTGCCCATCCCAGCCATGTCATTCTTCATGCCTCGTAGAGCTGAAGGTTTTACGCTGCGTTGTATGTAGATAGACGAGAGTTTTACATGGATGCATCTTCAACTTGCACCTTGGTCCATTCGCCACGTTCAATGGAGGCGCGGATTTGAGCTGGAGTGCGGCCCAGCCTGGTCTGCTGGTAACTAAAGATCGCTTCCCTCATGCAGGTGGAGCAGGCGGCGCCATGGGTGCCTTCAAAGCAGGAATGAAGACTATTGTGGCCCATCTCACGGTCGCAGTGGCAGTAGCAGGGCTGCTGGTGGAGAACACCGGGAATTTTGGCAGCCATCTTGTACGCCGTAACCTGGTAGGGATGGGCAAAGTAGGGACCGGTCAACTGTTGTCCGCTCATGATTGGGGGAAGCGGGCGGGTAGGCGCCAAGACGTTGTAGGCCGGAATATCTTCAGCAGGATTGCTCCACTGGGCGGAGGCTGCGATTGCAACCGCACCTAAGGCGAAAATGCCAATCAGCTTCTTCATAACTCTATTTTATGCCCTCATCGGTGCTT
>JAYVDT010000507.1:0-2985 GCA_043749265.1 Rhodanobacteraceae bacterium
ACCGGCGCAAGACCGGGCTATACGAGCGGCTGGCCGTCCGGCGACTTTTGCTACATCGGCCTGCCGCCGGACAACAGCTACTTCGGCAACCATGTGATGGCGATGAAGGTGGACGGCCAGCAGTCGCAGATCGCCAACTACCAGTTGTTCTATACCGCAACGGCAAGCAACTATCCACAGGCTGGCGCTGATTATACTGCATATGGTTACTTCCTGCCGAATTGGTTCAACTACTTCGAGCAAGCTTTTCCTAATAGCACTGGCTATGATCCAAATCTTATAGACATGAGTGGAAAGCCATTCACGGGCGCAATTGCCTTCGCTCAATGTTTAGCTTACTATGACACGTCGGTGATTCCTAACAGGGTAGTAGTAACTGGTAGCATGAGCAAAATGAACGCGGAGGCGTTGACGATAGGGAACGCTCCTTCTCAAGGCCGAGGCATTCCCGTCTTTGAGATAAGTTCGAGTACCAACTACCTCGATTATCTCGGCGAACTGTACGTCAAAGGCATTTACAATTACCTCTATGTTGATGGGCACGAGCAAGAACACATCGCACTTCAAACCTCAAACGACTGCTTTATACCAGCCAGTGCCAACGGCAATGTTCCCCCACCAAATCCACCCAAAGATACGGATGGAGACTGGATTCCTGATGCTGTTGAGGCGAAATACCATCTCAATGTAGCAGATCCTGATACAACTGGATACTACACTGATGCTAACCGGTTCCCAGAAGGGGTCAAATACAACAATGGCGACACAGAAGCCATTTGCGACATCGCTGGACTCCATGCCGTTGTGAGTAACTCCACTGCGTGGAAGTCCGATTGGTCCGATGCTAGCGTCCAATATGGAGTGCGCCCAAAGTTTTTCCCATACGAATTCGCCCCGGCCAACACCAGTGTGCCCCATAGCTCCTCTCTACCGGGTACGGCCAAGACGAGCTTGCCCTAACTCGCAGTCTACCGGGTATGCCCATAGGAGAATACAATAGACCTCTTGCGTAAGTCTCAGGTCGGCCGCCCCAGGTTGTAAAGGGCGGCGATCAGGTTGAACCGCAGGCCGAAGCGCTTGCGCCGGTTGCGGTAGCGCTCGGCCAGGATGCGGAAGATCTTCACGCTGCGGATGACGTGTTCGATCACGAACCGCTCCCGCGCGAGTTGCCGGTTGTCCTGCTTCTGCTCCCCCGTGAGCGGGTGCAGTTTGCTCTTCTTGGCCGGCAGGCGGCTGTTGGCGTGGTGCTTCTTCAGCCCCAGGTAGCCGCTGTCCGCCAGGCACTCGGTCTTCTGGTGGAGCGCCACGCGGCTCCGCCCGAACAGCTTGAAGTCGTGCATCTTGCCCGCGCTGAACGCCGTGGCTAGGATGCGCCCGGTCTTCGGGTCGGCGACGACCTGCGCTTTCTGAGTGTGGCGCCTTTTCTTGCCGCTGTAGGAGCGTTTCTGCCTTTTTTTGGGCGCTCCACCGGGCACTCGGTGGCGTCCACCACGACGACCTCGAACGTGATGTCGCTCTTGGTCAGGGCCTTCCGACCCGGCAGCGTGAACGCGCCCGAGCGCAGCAGGGCGTCCTCGACCGCATGGACAGTGCGGCAGACGGCGGACTCGCTCAGGCCATAGGTGTGGGCGATGTGCGCGTAGGTGCGGTACTCGCGCCAGTACATCAGGGTCAGCAGGAGGCGGTCCTCCGAGCAGTGCTTGGCCCGGCGTCCGCCGGTGGGCAGATGCTCGGCGAGGGCCGCCCTCATCGCCTGGAACGTGTCCGGCGAGACGCCGGTCAGCCGCTTGAACACGGGCGGCTTCAACAAACGGGCATCAGCGTAAAACATGTACGCAGGATACCCGACTTACGCAAGAGGTCTAATGAACAGAGCAGTTTCTATTGTGGCCTTTACGGTGGTGGTGTCAACCCTAGTTGCATTTACCATCAAAAACGCGGGAGGTCAAGAGAAGAAGCCGATGATACCAATGGCAGGCCCACGTTATGTATACTCCGGTATGCTCAACGGAGCGGACTCGAACATGATAGAGGATTTTCGGCAGGCAGGGTTGCACCGTGATTCTTCCCGGATATCTGCGATGGTGAGCGCCCTCAAAAGCCCACCTCACATCGGCTATACCTATACGACTATCCATGCACTCGCACAGTTAGGAGCAATGGAAGCTCTGCTGACGATTGAGGCCTGTGCCCAAGATAGCGACAATCGCCAGGACGAGACGAGAGGCGACTTGTGCAACTTTAGCAAAGCCGCTAGAGCTAGACTTCTGGCAGAGAACGAGGCTCGACCCATTACTGACAGCAAGACGGCGTCTGCCGCCAAAATCCACCGGTTCTATAAAGAACTGGGACTGACGCCCAATCAGTTGAATGAGGCTCTAGATGCTTACTACCATCCGCCCCAAACTGTCGCAAACAGCCAGGGTACGCCCGAATGGGTTTCGCTCCCTTCGGACACGGCTCCTGTTCACCCCGTTGGCGTCTATGCTGTGCGTGAGCTTGCAGACATGATGTATCATGGGGACTTCAAAGAGCTTGCTGCCCTGCCGGAAGTATCACAGATCAATTTCTCAGGTGATTATCCGTCTGCCCTGAAGGTCCGGTTAGCTGCCCTGCCGCCATCAGAACGCCTCAACACCATGCTGCAAGAACTCTCCCAAAAAAAGGTTCTGACACATTGGGAAAACTACGAAATTCAATTAGCTAGCAACGAGGGATTAGCCGCAAGCGACGCCGCCGCTACCTTGCTCAAAACAATGGAGGCGAATCCGAGCCAATATGCAGATGTTGGTTTTATGGCGCTCGTGCGTGTGATGTCGGGAACAGGCGATCAGACCAAGGCCGCACTTGTTCGGCATCTGTTGGAGAATAAGCTTATCTACACCGGAAACCTGCCTATCGCTGATCTGACCAACGGAGTCAAGCGGGCCAGAGAGCCAGCATACTGAAAGCAGAGCATGAACCTGACCTTCAGCGGCGACCACC
>JAYVDT010000508.1:0-2984 GCA_043749265.1 Rhodanobacteraceae bacterium
GGATGACCCGTGGCCGGCACCTGCTTGATGCGCTGCCCAAACAATCCGCGGCGGCGGACGAGGTCCGTGATCTCGGTCTGATACATCGGAACTTCAATGGCACCGGGTCCAATGTAGTCGGCGGCGGCGTGAATCTCGGTAAACTTGGCGTTCATTTTTATCCCTTTCAAATTCGGTTATTGTGAATCACTCAAAGGTGCGTACTAGCCCAGCAAGCCGCTGCGCATAAGCTGCGCTTTCACGGCGATGCGCTGCTCCACGCTCAGGCTGGTCAGCGCTGCATCGAGTGCGCCTGCCTCAATCGCAAAACCCTCCTTCGCGGTCAGTGTTCCGGCAGCGGGCGTGGTCTTGCGTCCTGCAGAAGCCTTGAGCGCGACGATCGTCGCCTCCGCATGTGCAAGCCGTTCGGCAAGCTCCGATTCACGCGAAGCCGAGGCCTGAAACTCAAGTCCAGCCAGTCGCTCTGCTGCCTGCTCCAACGCGTCCGCCGCTGCGGTAAGCCGCTCGGCCAACGCCTCGATCCCCACTTCCATTTCCATCTCCATGCGAGTCTCCCTTTACTTGGTTGGCGCGGCCATTGCGGGCATCGCCTGCACGTTCAGAATTGCCACGACCGCGTTGATCAGCTTGGTCACGTAGGCTTCGGTGGCGATGATGCCGGCTTTGGCCAGCAGAGCCACAACGGCGCTTGCGGAAAGCGTAAGAACCTCGGCCAGTTTCTGTGCTCCGGTGCAGTTCTGCACGCCGCTGGCTGCGTACTTCTGTTCCACCAGCAGCACCGCGTTCTGGATCAGTGTGGTGGCGTCAGCGAGTTCCGTCGCCACCGGAGCAGCCGCCGGAAACAACAACGCCACGAGCCTTTCGACCGGGACGCCATACGTGACAGCCCACTTCAACCCCTTGGCAAAGTCCTTGCCAACGGCCTGCAATACTCCAACAAACGTCATGTGTTCTCCTTGTTACTTTTTGTTTAATACGAAGCCGAAATGCGACTCATCGGAGCCTTCGCAGTGCGTCGCACGCGGAAGCTTGTGTCCCGATAGGCAGCCTTGTCGCGGAGCAGAATTGCCGCGCCGGTGAAGGTCGCGCGAGTAAGTGTCCACACGCTGGCGCGCATGTCCGCCACGTGCGCATCGGCAAGCTCGTAGCTCATGCCCATGTCGCGGTGCGTGGTTGAGTTCAACGCAGTTTCCATCTCCGGATAGTCGCGGGCATAGAGATAACCCGCCACCATCAGCTTCCTGTCCTCAAGATGAGCGGAGGTGATGATGCCGCATTTCTGCCGCGCGTCATGCCCATCCCAGCCTGCTTTGAAGTCCACCGCCATACCCAGCAGACTGGGCAGGGCAGCCTCTGCCGCGGCCCGTGTCAGCACCACACGATGCCCTCTCGAGCCGCTCGGCGCACGGTCGCTGGCAACATCTACAAGCGTCAGGCAGCCTTCAAACGGCAACCGGTTCGGATGCCCTGCAACCTCCGGAAACTCTACCGCCATCGCCCGCATCTCCAGCGACGTGCCGGCTCGCCGACGCCCCATTCCTACCCCTGCACAATTACGGTGAAGCCGATCCTCTATCGCCACGTATCCCCTCTCCCTAATCCGCAATTTCCTTCTCCCACTGCTCGTTCAGAATCTCCTCCAGGTTTTTCTCCCGGCGAGTCTCTTCAGGAACCCCCAGGCCGCCTTTCAGCAGCCCGGCAATCTCCAAAAACAACTTCAGGTGATTCACGCTGCCGGCCCTGGCCTGGTCCGCCAACGCACGAGAAACATCCGGCAAAGCCGCTGCGACAATCTGCTTCGCCTCGGCCAATGCCATCGGCATCCTGATCGGCTCAGCGTTTCTGGGCACCTCATGAATCCCACCTACGCACAAAGGCCCCTCCGGCTTGTCATCATCTGCACAAGCCGGAAGGGCCTTCCCTTCCACCCGTCTCCCCTTTGCCATCCACAGCCCCCAACTGCAAGCGGGCAATACAAAAGCGGGAGCACCACCCGAAGGTGACGCTCCCGCTCTTTCCCACTTACTTATCCAGAATAGCAGGTTGACATACCCTGTTACGCCAACTAAATATTGTTGCTAACCTCAACCATTACAGCCACTTACAGCCATCGCACAAAGCCAGACCCCTTGACAAGCGGATTTGCTGATGTTTTTAGTGATCGTGTTGCGTATCTACCAATGGTTGCAACAAGTTACGATCCAGAAACAAGCGCGTCAGGCGATCGGTCGCTTCCGCGTAGCGTCGCACGACCGTCCGCATCGGGATGCCCAGCATCGCGGCCGTCTCCCCCTGCGTGTAGCCTTCCAACGCGATGCGGCGCACCAGGTGCCGCAGACCAGAATCAAGCTGCTTCAGGCACTTGGAGATGTCCTCGACAAAGATAACGACATCGTCGAAGCCCGTGACCTTGCAGCTTGTGACCTTGCCCCGAAACATCTCCTGTCCCAGAAGGGAAGGGACGCGGCCTGCCTCCATGGACATCGTCGCGTAGCGTCGCAGCATTGCCTCCGTGTACTTCCGGTAGAAGGCAAGCTCCGGCACCACGCGCAGATGCGGCTGGCGCAACGGTTTTGCACTCTGTACCTGCACCAGCTCTGTGCTATGTGCCTGCAAAAGCCGCAAAGACTGTGGACCCTTGCGCTGGTGAACATCCGCCAACGCTCCAGCCGCATTTGCAAGGGAAGCCGTAGCCCACAAGCGTGGGATAACGGTTCCAGGATCCATCGGGGGCAGAAGAACCAGGGCTGCGCTCATCGTGCACCTCCAACGATCGCGAGGCCCATACGCTGCCGAACACGCGTCCTGCTTGGTCGCTTTGGTCCTTTCACCTTCGGGAACTCCGCGAACGTGCGTGCACAGCCCTTGCAGTAGACCCCTGCGCTACAACCCTGACCAAGACCGGCACGGAGCCAAAGCGCTCCGCACCCTTCACAAATCTTCAATTCCATGCGCAAGTCATTCATTTTGTTCTCCAAAAGGCA
>JAYVDT010000509.1:0-2977 GCA_043749265.1 Rhodanobacteraceae bacterium
CAGATGCTACGCAATCTCACGTTCCGTAATCCGGGATTTGAAGGCGAGACGTGGCAATCGATCCTGCACTGCAAGTGGATTACGGCGTCCACATGCACCGATGAGAATCAGTACGCCGTCTGGCCTACAGATTTTCTGAAGGGTGCCGAATACCAATTCGTCTCCGGGGCGGCCAGAGGCTCCTCCGGGTTGGTGGTTGCGAGTTCGGCAGCAGCCGGAGAGCGCGGCGTCATGCTGACACTGCGTGGGCGCTCCAGTCTGGCAAAGGCCGGGGACTTCATCCTCGTACGGATCGATAAGCCCGGTGATGCCCAAGCTGGGTGGTGGACTGGAATCGAGGGTGGCGCTTCCCTGTCCACAGAATTCAAGGACTTGCCGCCGGCGACGGAAGGTAAGCAGGCATTACGCATTGAGGCCTCGGGTCCAGGTCAGAGCGCGAAGGTCGCGTCATACTTCGATAGCTATGAGGGCCGTTCATTCGTCCAGCTTCGGGGTGATTACACCCTCACCTTCCAAGCGAAAGTCCTGTCTGGAAGCAGATCGATTGACATGATTGTTCAGCGACTCGACACGACTCACGGGATGCACACCTTCCTGTCCAGAAGTGTCAGCTTGAGTCCTGAGTGGAAGAGTTACCAATTGGGTTTCCATGCAGCGGAGGGCAAGTCCGCCGTTGGAACGATTGAGCTTGCGTTAAATTTCCGTGGCACTTCCGCTCTAATTGACGACGTCGCTCTGACTGCGACCGCTGGACCGGACAACCCTACCGCTTTTCGCGATGAGGTGGTTCAGACACTCAGGGATCTTCATCCCGGAGTGCTTCGGTACATGGATAACGGCACAAACTTTGGAAGTTCGCTCGATAATATGCTTGCGCCACCATTCGCGCGCCTGCGTGCAGGTTCGAGCACGCAGGAAAAGCTCCGGGAGGATATACCGATTGGGCTGCATGAGTTCCTGGTGCTGGCCAAGGCGGTGGGGGCGGAGCCCTGGTATTCAATGCCCCCGGGCAGTTCTCCGAAGGAGGCAGCGGACCTGATTGAGTTTCTTGCTGGTTCTACAGCAACACCTTACGGCAGTCGCCGCGCCGCCCTCGGGCAGAGCGCACCCTGGACTGAGGTGTTCCCGGTCATCCATCTTGAGCTTGGCAATGAGGTGTGGAACGGCCGCTCCTTTGCGGGATCAGCAATGGCCGACCCAAAGGCTTATGGGCAGAGAGCCTCCTCGGTCTTTTCAGCGATGCGGGGAGCAGCTTCTTTTCGGCCTGCGTCATTTGACATTATTCTCGGTTCCTGGGCGACTGTCCCGTGGTGGACGGGTGAGGAACTCGCAGCCAACGCCGGTCAGGATTCCATCTCGGTGGCACCCTATCTGTTCACGCAGTTCAAGGATGCATCCTCCAACGAGGCGATCTTTGGGCCGATGCTTGCCCAACCCCAGGCCATCGATTCCGACGGCGGATACATGGCGTTGCAGCGAGATGCCGCCCGGAAAGCCGTCCATCCGAGCCACGTCGCGGTTTATGAGGTCAATATGGGGACTATGTCCGGATCTGTTTCCCAAGCCGACATCGACCGCGCAGTTCCCTCACTAGGCGCCGGACTAGCTGTCGTGGATCATATGCTGCTGATGCTGAGGGATTTGCGAATAACTACACAATGCCTCTTTTCGCTGCCGGAATTTGTCAACGATTTTCTGGCTACTGCAGGGCCGAGGAGGACGACGCCCTTGTGGGGCGCGGTCGTCGACATGGGAGGCGCAACGGATTTGCGGCGACCTTCCTTTCTGGCTCTGCAACTGGTAAATGCCGCAATCCTTCCAACCCTGCTGGAAACTCGGCTATCCGGCGCAATGCCCACCTGGGACCAGCCAAAGAGCAGCAACGATGACATTGAACTCAAGGGCGCAAAGATGATCCAGACCTTCGCCTTTGCGGGCGAGGGCAAGCATAGCCTGATCCTTCTCAACCTGAGCCGAAGCGAGTCGCTGCCCGTCACGTTCTCAGGCATTGGCCGTCCTCAAGGGGCTGTGCTGGAAAGACGTCTCACCTCGGGTCGTATCACAGACTCAAACGAACGCTCCGAGAAGATGTCAATCGTGACGCAGCATCTTGCGGATTTCGATGCCCTCACCCCTTACCTGCTGCCACCGTTTTCCCTAACCTCACTGGAATGGTGATCCAGCCGAGCCTTGATGTTGTCGAGTAACGTGTCGCCGCCAGAAGCAAGATGATAGAAGTGGTCGCCGGCGTAGCGGAACATTTCCGTGGTGCCATCGGTAACAGAGGCCCAAGCCTGCAAGCCAGCGGTAGACACGCTTCGATCATTAGCGCCAGCGGCTGCAAATATTGCGCAGGTCAAGAGTTGAGTCGAGTCGTGTGCGTATGTTTCAACAAGCTTCAGGTCCGCGCGCAGGATTGGAAGAAAGAGCCGGCGAAGGTCGGGGTCGTCCAGAAAATCGCATGGCATGCCTCCATACCGAGTCCCCAATTCATGGACAAAAGCGGAATCTGCCAGGGTATGGATCTCACAATGCTCTGGTTGAGTGTGAGGCGCGTTGCGGCCCGACACAAATAGACATGCAGGAGCAGGCAGACCAGCGGCCGCGATCTGCCTGGCCCATTCGTAAGCCATCAATGCGCCCATGCTGTGCCCAAAGATCGCGTAGGGATGCCCGAGCAGAGAGGCCGTTGCAGCAAGCAACTCCGACACGAGAACGTCTGCCTGGTCGAGAAGAGGTTCCGCAAGGCGGCGTTCCCTTCCCGGCAAATGGATAGGACAAACCAGAATCCCGGGCGCCAGAAGCCTCTTCCAGCGGTAGAACGCGGCCGTTCCAGAGCCTGCATGGGGCAGGCAAAAGAGTCGCATTCCAACCATGGAAAGCATATCGCCAGCACCAAGCCAGCGGTTATTTGTGTCACTCATCGGCCCAACATTCCTCAACCAAACCTTAGCAGACACGTTAGAATCGGCCTGAC
>JAYVDT010000510.1:0-2976 GCA_043749265.1 Rhodanobacteraceae bacterium
CTCTCTTCGATCACGACACTGCCTCTCCATAGGCGTTCAGCCTCACCTGGATCGAAGCATGTCGCAGCAGCTTCTACTGCACCCCCACAGTGGCTACCGCATCGTCTAGAAATGAGCGGTATGGATGTCGGAAGGTGTGCGAACCAATGTCCTTGGCAAGCCCGATCAGCCTGCCTGCTGCCCAGATGTAATCCGGCTGGATTGGAGAAGCATGGAAGACCTCCCCTCGGGGTCTGGGTTTGGAAACACCCAATCCGCAGCGCTCTTTGGGTAGAATGTCTTCCACTCAAGCAGCAACTCAGCAAAGCTGAGGTTCAACTAGAGTTCCTCCTCGCTGCATTCCGTCCTCACCCCATTGATTCGTCCATGCACCGCACCTCGAATGACCATCAGAGACAACGCTTCGAAATTGAAGTCTGACCGTCTCAGAGCCAAAATCTCACTGACTCGCAAACCTAAACACATAGGAACCTGCACCATTTATCTATAGGGCCCTTCCAGCTTGCCAGACACAAAATCGAACTGCTCAACCGTGAGCATGAACGGCTTCTTCTGCCGCTTGCTCACCCCTTTGACCTCGACCAGTCCGCTTGGGTTTCGGCCCAACGGCACCAATTCCCAAAACATTGCCTTCTACATGGTCCGATACCGGAGGCACCGCGCATGATCGTAGACGGCATCCTTGGCGCGAATGGATTGCCCTATGGCCTCGTCGGAGAGACAGAGTTCGAGTCTGTAAAGGCCAAAACGCTGGGGCTTGCCTTCGTGGATGTGCCCCTGCGCGAGTAGCGAATGGAGTTGAACAAGTCGCTCCACGCGGACCGGTGGAACCTGTCCCTCAACGATCAATGGATTACTGGCTTTTCTGAACAGACGCTGGAAACGATTGCAATTGATTCTGCCGCTGCTACTGAGCGCGGGGTCGGCATTCCGGCAGCCTCTTATGCCACGCTTGGCGCAAGCTACAACTTCAACCGATGATGGAAAGAGGCACATGAAGAGCCCACAGCTTTCTTGAATGATTCATTGCTCGGCGGCCTTTTTCCTTGCTGGCACGCTCGTCATCATGGGACGCGTGCAGGGTGTTTGCCCTCATGCGGGATACCACACAGCCGTGCTCCTCGACTTCGACGGCAACAAGCTCGGCGCAGAGCTTGAGTTGCTGGTGCATCGTCTCTCCATTTCGTTCGAGCAGACAGTGGACCAGGATCACTTCCCCGCTGAAGAGCAGCAGCTCGGAGCTTACGTCCTGCAACATATGCGTCCAGTAACTTTCGACGGCAAGCCCTTTGAGGTCGCTTTAGACAAATTTATCTAGGCGGCTGAGAAAGCACCTTACCTCGTGGTCCGCCTGATGCTTACACCACCCAAGCGGGGCAAGTGTGGATCATTTCAAGCTCAAGCAGCGTCGCACACGGCTTTAAACGAATCTTGAAGATGTTCACCGAGAATCACCCTTGAACACTCCATCACGCTTGCACTGGCAGCCTTCGGAGTGGTCCATATGCCAGCCAGCCCAATTGAGGTGCTGATTACCGAGGGCCTGCATATCGACCGCGTTGTGATAATTGTCTCGTTCTGCTTATTTGTGGGCTGGTGGTAATGTCCGCTCATGGTCGGCTGCGCTTACCTGCATCCCGCTAAGACCCACATGCGTATAGCCGATGCATCAGGGCTTTGATGTGTCCCCTGGTCTTCAATGAGAGTGGGGAAGATACAAGCTCCAGTAAAGGCTGGCTCTTTAAATCCTTGACAAGGCTGTCACTCAAGCGATGTTCCTTACGGAATAATACGTCTTTCTTTGAAGTTTCCCAGGATATCCAGAAACATTTTCTCGGTATCTACGGATTCATGAAAACCGAAGCGACGAGCCTTCGATCCGTCCGCAAAAAAATCGTAATCCCAGGAGAAGACGAAGTCGCCGAAACCCCAAGATGAGACATCCTTATACGGTGTGTCTAAGAGCCCATGCTTCTCAATCATTGCAAGCCAAACCGACTCCTTATCTTTCATGACAACTTCCAGCTGCATGGGTAGAGGCGGCACTCGATCTCGAAGAAGCGAGCGATGGTAGGCCACAAATCATTCCATCGGAATAGATCTCCGTTGTTGATGTTGAATGCTTGATTGGCGCATTGAGGCTATGTGGCAGCCCAAACCGTAGCTTTCGCGAGAAGACCTACGTCCGTCATCTCAAGCAGGAGTCTGAGCCCGTTGAGTTCTGCCACTGAGCCGTTGTTACCCATGGAGCCGAGAATGCTTAGGAGCTTTATTTCAGGGGCTTGCTCGACGATTGGTTCCGGTGCCAATCGGAAGATCAGTTGACATGCGTCGTCGGTGCCTAGACGTATCCGGTCACCATGGGAAAGTGGTCGAATTGTGGTCGGTTTACCATTGACGAAGATGCCTTCGCGCTGCCCGCGATCTTCAATGAACAGCCCGAAATCATCCAGAAGAATGGCGATGCATTTGCGCGAAATGCGCATGTCGTCGAAAGACAGGTGATTACCGTTTTCCTGGCCCCGTCCAATAAAGAATGGAAAGGTGGTGACGGGAACTACCTGTCTTGGAAGATCAAGGAAGACGACTTCGAGATATGCGTTGCCTGGAGCAATCGATTCGGACATAGATAGAGTGCGCGCGGCCAGTCGCGAAGGATGCGCAAAATAGTAACGGTTACGAACAACGAACTTGTTACCAACGGCGCTGGCTCCGACTGATTGCGCAAACTGCTTGACAACTGAGAGTCCCGTGCATATCTTCGAGCCGTATCTCCCTTTCAGCTTTGCTGCATGAATGCGGATCTTGTCTGCATGGTCCGTGCACGAGCTAGGAGTTGGGCCATCTTTCGATAGCATCTTGAGTCCCCGACGGAACCACGTGGCTGCTTGTGCAGCGTGGCTTTGCGCTCGCCCGGGCTGAACGCAAGATCCTTGCACGCCACCATCCGGGACCGGCTACGCGCTTACCTAAGCA
>JAYVDT010000511.1:0-2970 GCA_043749265.1 Rhodanobacteraceae bacterium
TTGGGCGACGCTCGTCCCTGTCCTGCTGCTCCGCCAGAAACAGCCACCCTCGCATGCGATTGCAGCGAAAATATGTCAAAGCCCTGATCGGACCTTGTGCCCGCGAGGAGGGCTGCAATTCCAATCAGCCCCATGTTTAAGAAAGCACTCATCGTGACCTCCCTCATGAAATAGATGATGAAACAGTGCTCGCTCCTCCAGGCATCGCAGCGACTATCTCGCTGTAGCGTCTGTCATTGCGTAATAAATCCAAATCCGGCATTGTCTGAAATTGAAATACCGTGGCACCTCTCACCAGACAACGCTTCAAAGTAGATAGTGCTTCGTCTCTCTTGCCCAGGATCTCAAACACTCTTACCTTTCTAAGTTGGGAGTCAATATCATCTGCCGCGAACGAGTCTGCAAGCTTAATAGTTGACAAACCGACACTTATTTCTCCTCCAACTTTTGCACGGCACAAGGCCAGCAGCATCCAGCCTGGACCGTCTTTCTTCTCAGTCCTCAAGTGCTCTTCTTCCAACATCGCGGCGCGCTTGTATGCATCCAGCGCCTTAGACTTCCACTTGGGCGTCGCAGCTAGACAATCCCCAAGTCCAAGCCAGTTACCCGCCTCTAAACCATTCAGCGCAATAGCCTGTTGTGCGAATCCGACTGCGTCCGCGGTCTTGCCTTGAATCAGCAAAGCTGTGGACAGACTTTGAGCGGCGCCGTCAATTGGCTTTAATCGCATACTGGCATTCAAGTTATCGATCGCTTCGGGGAGCTTTCCAAGTTGCAGATACACACTGCCGATATTCGCTAACGCCAACGCATTCTTCGGTGCAGCCACGTTGGCTAGGTGAAACTCCATCAAGGCCTGAGAATATTTGGCTTGATTATCGTAGATGACACCGAATTCATTGTGAGCAAACCAGTAGTTTGGTCGGAGGGTTACCGCTCTCGCGAAAGTATCTTCAGCATCCCCGTAACGGTTGATCGAAGCGTAGTAGTTCGCCTGGTAGGT
Organism: Rhodanobacteraceae bacterium; assembly: GCA_043749265.1. Taxonomy (GTDB): domain Bacteria; phylum Acidobacteriota; class Terriglobia; order Terriglobales; family Acidobacteriaceae; genus Edaphobacter. Next base: position 1,004 of record JAYVDT010000511.1, read on the forward strand.
CAACGTGTGCGGGTTGGTAGGATCCAGCGACAGTGCCTTTGCTATCTCTCTGGATGCGCCTTCGCGATTGCCAGTCTGTTGATAGAAGGACCCAAGGCCCAGGTGGGCATCCACAAGATCTGGATTGAGCGCAATCGCGGACTGACAGTTTGCGCGCGCCGATGCCAGCGTCGCTGGATTACTATGCAGTCCATACGACCGCAGATACGCCCATGCAAGACCCGACTGCGCCACCGCAAAGCGGGGATCTAGCTCAAGCGCCCGTTTGTACTTATCAATCGCCTCGTCCAGACTCTTGTCGTTATCCTCTTTTTTCAAGGCTTCAGCTTCCTGGAAAGCTGCATACGCCTCGGGGTTTTCGGTCCCTTTGTCAGAATGTTGATGCGTCGTCTTCCATTGCGCCACGTCGAGCAAACCGGCTGCAACCTCCGTTGCTCGCTGGGGCAGAGTCTTCTGGTCATTCGGCGCAACCTGGACCTGCTTTCGCCGAAGCGGCTGGCCCAGCGAGGAGTCCAGAACGGTCAGCATCACCCGCATCAGCTTGCCCTGCATAAAGCTGGACACACCCAGCACCAGGTTAGCGCCAAGTGATTCACGCGCCTCAGTGACGTCAGTAGGCGTCTTCAACATGCTCAGCGTCTTTTGCGCGAGGATGAGGAAGTTATGGTCGAAGGCCTCAACCCGCGAGAGGTCGGATGCGATTCCATCAATGACACCTGAGATCATCGGCTGCAGACTCGTATCCGCTGTTGGTGGCCAGCCCAGTAAAGCAACGAATCGCTTCTGCGGGAGCGGATGCATCCGGTTCACGATTGCCTCCTGCTTCCACGCCAGGCCGGAACCTAGCGCCACCATTGCCACCGCGCCGCCCGTTATAAAGTGTCGCCGCGTCAAGAAGTGCCGATCCGAGGGAAGCCCAGAGAGCCATACCGATTCTCCCTGAGTCTGGATCTCTTTGAATGCCTTGCATCGCCGGGCCGCGTCGTCGGATAGAAAGTCTTTGACACCTTCACGGAGCGTGGGCGGCACATCGGCGTTATCCAATTCCGGCGCCGCTCTGACGGATGCTCCGTGGGGCTCCATCATGGGACGCTGGCCGGCAAGCATCTCATGCAGCAATACCCCTAGCGCAAAGATGTCTGTCGCTTGTGAGGCAGGATAGCCAAGGAGCAGTTCCGGAGCCAGGTACCCCACCGTCCCCGAAAGCTGCCCGGCCGCCAGGGTCGTCGTCTGTGCCTCATGGAGACGCGCCAACCCAAAGTCCATGATTGAGACACAAATCTCCGAGGCCGATCCTTCCAGCATTATGTTTGTGGGTTTAATATCTCGGTGCACGATGCCCTGGGCGTGAATCGCTCCTAGCCCCGCCACCATCTGGCGGAAGATGCAAGCTGCCTCCGAACCCTTCATGCGGCCGTTCAGCCGAAGCTTTGACGCAAGTGTCTCTCCGCCGAGCAGCTTCATTGTGAGGAAAAGGAAGGGTGGCGGAGGCTCTTGGCAGCGAAAAATATCATAGATGGGACACAGGTTCTGGTGAGTTACTTTGCGCGCCAGCAGCACCTCCTGCTCGAATCGATGACTCATGTCAGCATCGGCCGCAATCTCAGGCAACACGATCTTCAGGGCTACGTGGACCCCCTGCAGAAAGCGGTCCTCAACTTCGTACACCTCACCCATGCCACCCTTGGCGATGAAGCGAATCACCCGAAATCTGCTCGCGATCATCTCCCCTCGCGAAAAACGGCCTGGCTCCGGTGCAGACGGACTCGCATGACGCGTACTTCCGCCTATGCGAAATCCCGACAAATCCGAGGAATTGGACAGGGGTGGAGCGGGACACAACTTCTCCGACTCAACTCTCGGAGTGCCAAACGCATAGCCTTCCCCAGAAGCGGCTGCTTTGTAATGATCGCCGGATTGCCATGGACCAGACATTTTCTAGTCACCAAAGTGAAGACTAAAAGGCC
>JAYVDT010000512.1:0-2969 GCA_043749265.1 Rhodanobacteraceae bacterium
CTCCATCGCGGACCATGGAACCACAACCTCCATCTCATCCAGAAACAACTCGCGACGAGACTTCCGACCATACTTCTCAAACACACCCTGACTCGCCAAGCTCCGATGCTTCATCGCAATCACCTCACAGCCATCAGATTAATCAATCCGGCTGTGGACGCAGAACTTGTGCAGAGATTCCCTAAGCGGTAGATGCCTTGCAAGACGCACCGATTCCGTAATCCGCGCCGCAAATCTTACGTGATGCAGAATAGCTGAGTATCGAATTATGTCTGCTGGCCGGAAAGGCGCTTTGGCGCTAAGTGGGTAGGGAAGCCGCGACTATAACGGCTACGTCTTGAGTGTTAAGCCCATCTTCCACTCGTTGAACCAACCGCTTCAAAATGCCCTTTTGATCTGAATCCCACTCCTCCTGAGTCATCTTTTGGCGAAGCCCACATTATGAAAGCGGCAGTGACGGTCTGCGAAACCGGATATATACGCTGACATATAAGCATGCATATCATTCAAAATAAACGACTTATGGCTTGACTAGACCTGGCCAAAAACCTATATTGAGGAGGTTGGCGGGGCAGCGTTGAATGCTCTCGAGTTGAAAGGCAGATATGACTCAGACGAAGTGTCTTGTTTTAGGAAGTTGCACCGGACAAAAGGATGATCACGGCTGCCCTGAGGAGATGAAGCTGCAGGAAGTCGATTTCAGTAGTGCATCCAGGCTCATGCGTGCTGAACGCAAGGTTAAGAGCTGGCTGAGACCCGCCGGAGCCATGTACAGAGGACGGCAACACTCCTTGATGATGGAAGGGGTCAAGCGACTTCGAATCGGCTTCTCCAAAGCCTCGTTCGATGTAGCAATTGTCTCTGCAGGCTATGGGCTCCTCTCCGAGAATAGGCAGATCGCACCCTACAACATCACCTTTCAAGGCTAAGGCCTCCACTGGGCCCGAAAACAGGGAGTCGCTTTAGGGATTCCAGAGGCGATGCGGACGCTCATCCCTCAGTACGAGGTGATCTTCTTCTTGTTGGGGAAGGAATACCTCTGCAGTCTCGGAGCCCCACCGAGTCCCTTACCAGGGCAGAAGCTTGTTTACTTCGGTGCTGGTGTCGAACGCTTTTACCCGCCCACCAACGAACTGTTGGTTGTTCCAGCAGCCCAGAAGGAGGCCTCGCAATATGGCGGAGCAGGAGTGACCGGAATTAAAGGAAGAATGTTTGCGCTCTTTGCACAAGAAATAGTTGACTCTCCACATCGATGGAAAGGCTTCCTGGAGGATCCGACTTCGAAGACGTTGGTTGACATTATGAATGCCTCGAAGAAAGCACATTAGCTACCAAGAGCGGATAACGATCTCAAGGAGAGTCAATGCACTTGATGGAAGCAGTAGATCCGATAGCGTTTGAAATATGGATTGGCGAAAACTTTATTGAGAGTGCAGACACAAGGCGGGGAAGCACAGATACGGCGCTCCGGAGTCTGATCGCGGACGCCGTCATGGACCCACAGGTGACTATTTTGGCTCGCGCAGTGGCAGAAACAGGGATTGATGAAATCCAAGCCAGAATGACCCTTGCCCTGATGCAAGGATTTCTTCGAACTCAAAGCGCGTCAAACGGGGAAGGATATGTCTAGAGAAACTGATCTGAATCGGTTCTACGATGTCCTCGACCAGATCAAGCAGAACGAAGGCGGTTTCCGCTTCCTGCGTGACAGCACAGGCAGGAGCGGCTGGCCACGCCGCGGGTTGTACTTCTTCTTTGAAGAGGGTGAGTACCGGCATGCGAGCAATTCCTTGCGTGTCGTACGGATAGGGACTCATGCTCTGACTGACACGTCACAGACTACGCTATGGAATCGCCTCAGCACCCACAAAGGGCAGCTTAATGGCCGGGGCAATCACCGCGGATCTATTTTCAGAAAGCGAGTAGGGCAAGCAATCCTGAATAAAGCTGAGCTTCTTGGCGAAACCCGGTCATGCCCGACGTGGGGAGAGGGCAGCACAGCGTCGGCCGCGATCAGCGAGGCCGAATCCTCTCTGGAGGTCGAGGTCAGCTCATACATTGGGGATATGCCGTTCCTCTGGCTTTCCGTAGATGACGCTCCGGGGAAAGCAAGCTCGCGCGGCTTCCTGGAGAGGAACTGCATTGGTCTGCTTAGTAATGTCAATAAGCCGGTAGTCGATCTTCCATCGAAGGGATGGTTGGGACGGTCTTCTGAGCAGGGTACTATTCGTGAGTCGGGACTCTGGAACACCGACTGCGTCAAAGAGACTTATGATCCGGCCTTTCTGAAGCGACTCAACTTGTTTATTGCCGGTCGCGGCCGGCCAATGATCATTTGAGCGGCACTCCACAACGACGAAGAATCTGTTCAATGGTGTGCCGATCTTTCTTTGGGTAAATGTTCTTCTCAACACTGCCAATCTCTGCGAGAAGACCCTGGCGGATGGCCGCCTTCACAACCAGCACCCTGGTTGAATCCAGCGTCATGTGCTCCCTTGAGTCCGTTTCTATGCAAATGCCACGAGAGACACTGGCACAGCCAAATTGTCGGATGACATCGGTAAAGAACACATTGAACGTGCTCTTCCCTGCCGAGTCTGGAAAACGCTGGAGGAACTCTGATCGTATCTTCTCTTTACTCTTACCTCCGACCTCAACCGCATTCATCAAAAACGAGTTTCGGGTGCCGGTGCGAAAGCCCCATTCATCCGTTCCATCAAATCGACGGGTGGAAATCTCTTTCGGGGAAATACTGTAGGGTGCCTCTAGAATGCTCAGGCGTGTGTCTGAAGTGTCGTGTTGGTTCTGCGCTTGGCGCAGAGGAGTTGCTCCTCCTTGATGCTGGTCCAGGAAGGTCTGAATTGATCTACCCTCGGCCAGAAGTCGGTCTCTTTGACTCAGCAGCTCTCGAAAGTACCAATCCTTGGGATGCCTAACAGCAAACGTGGGGACACTCAATCCGCTAACAT
>JAYVDT010000513.1:0-2962 GCA_043749265.1 Rhodanobacteraceae bacterium
GCCGTCGGGCATGGGGACGAGCGCGCCGTTGCGGAGGATGTAGGTGACGCGGGTGGCGTCGTTGGATGGGGTTAGTTCTTCGGCGAGACCGAGTTCGATCGCGAGGTCGCGGACCCAGGGTTTTTCAGTGACCCAGCCGTCGGGGCCGCACTCGATGATAAAACCGTCGCGGTGGACGGTCTCTACGGTGCCCCCAAGGCGCGGGGAGGCTTCGAAGAGGGTTACGTCGAGGGTCTGGTCAAGCTGCGCAAGTTGCCATGCCGCGGTCAGGCCGGCGATGCCTCCGCCGATAATCGCGATGCGCTTTGGGTCCGGGGTTGGAATGTTTGGCTCCGATTATGAGCTGACGGCCTGGGGTTGGGGGGTGGCGGCTTCGTCGATCTGGGCGGCCCAGGTGCCGTTTGCGACTTCGGCGATGGCGCGGATGAGGGTGGGGGAGTCGTTGAGTGAGGCGGCGCGGGTGAGACGTAGGCCGAGTTCTTTGGCGGATTCGGTGAATGCGATGTCAATGTCGTAGAGGATCTCTACGTGATCGCAGAGGAAGCCTACAGGCTGGAGGACGACGGCTTTGTGGCCGGACTCGGCGAGAGCCTTGAGGGTGTCTTCGACGGTAGGGCCGATCCAGGGGGCGCCAGCGACTCCCTGACTCTGGAAGGCGAAGAACCAGTCTTTTTCGGTCATTCCGACGGGTGCGAGCGCCTTGGCGATGAGGGCGGCTGTCTCTTTGCACTCGACGGGGTAGGGGTCGGGGGTCTGGATAGCGCCGTAGTTCTGAATGCCGTCGACTGGGACGGGCGCGCCGGGGCGGGCGGTGGGGCTGGCAGGGTTCGAGACGGTGCCGGACATGATGGTGCGGCATGGGACAGCGTGGGCGGTGAAGAGGACGGGAACGCGGGTTCCCGTTGCGGCACAGGCTTCCGCCCAGGCTTCCCACAGGTTGAGAGCGAACGCCTGAGCGAGGAGGGGGTGGGCACTCCAGCCGGCGACGAACTCCATCTGCATGGCGGGTTCGATGGCAGCGGCGGTGGCAGCGGCGCGGCGATAGAGGCCGACACTGGTGCGGGAGTTCTGGGGGGCCAGGCAGATGGCGCGGAAGCTCGTGATACCGTCGATCCGCATCTGGGCGATGACGTCCGCTATGTAGGGGTGCCAGTTACGCATGCCGACGTACACGGGCACGTTGAGGGCGTCGCCAAGCATGCGGCCCTGCATAAGGGTCCACTTTGTGAGCGGCGGGCCTTCAGCGAGCGGCTCGTTGCGGAGACCGATTTCGGCGTACCGGTGCTGGAGCTCTTCGACGACTTCGTGTGGAAGCGCACGACCGCCAGTGACTTTGCCGAGGTATTCGGCCATTTGTTCGAGGGTGTCTGGCGTGCCGTGGGCCAGGAGGAGGATTGCTTCATGTTGACTCATACGCGGGATAGCTCCTTCACCCAGTGGACGACCTGGATGACGTTTTCGACTGGCGTTCCGGGGACGATGCCGTGGCCGAGATTGAAAATGTGCCCGGGCCGTCCGGCGGCCTGGCGTAACACTTCTTCGACGCGGCGTTTAAGGACTTCCTGCGGGGCGAAGAGTGCGATGGGATCGAGATTGCCCTGGACACCGACGCCAGGGCCGAGGATGTGGCGGGCTGCATCGATGGGGGTGCGCCAGTCGAGACCAAGTACATCGGCTCCGGTCTCGCGCATGGCGGGGAGGAGCGAGGCGGTGTCGACGCCGAAGTAGATCACCGGCACGCCCATATTGCGGATGCGACGGATGAGTTCGGTGGTGGCGGGGAGACAGAACTCACGGTAATCGGCGACGGAGAGATTGCCGACCCAGGAGTCGAAGACCTGGATGACGTCAGCGCCGGCTTCGACCTGCTGCCGCGCAAAGACGGTGAGGACTTCAACAAGTTTCTCCGTCAGGAGGGGCCAGGCTTTGGATTCGGGGCCGTCCGTAATGCCGGAGGCATACATCATCTTTTTGGCTTCGACGTAGTTGCGGGAACTGCCACCCTCGATCATGTAGCTGGCAAGAGTGAAGGGTGCGCCGCAGAAGCCGACGATGCCAAGTTGGTCGCCGTCGGGGCGGGGGGCCTCGAAGTGCTTGACGACCAGTTCGATGGAGCGGGCTACGTAGCTGAGTTCTTCGGCGCGGTCGGTTTGGAGGGCTTCCACCTGGGCGAGCGTGCGGACGGGCGTGTGGACGACGGGACCTTCACCGGCGACGAACTCGAAGTCAAGGCCCATGGGGGTGAAGGGGAGCAGAAGATCGGCGAAGATGATGGCGGCGTCGACACCGAGGCGCTCGGCGGCGGTGATGGTGACTTCGGCGGCGACGGCGGGGGTGCGGCAGATCTCAAGTAGGGTGTGGTGCTTGCGAACGGCCATGTATTCCGGCATGTAGCGACCGGCCTGGCGCAGGAACCATACGGGTGTGCGGTCCACGGGCAGGCGGAGGCAGGCGCGGACAAAACGGCTGGAGTTTTGCGGGGAATCAGACGGTAGGCGAGAATTCTGCAGTTGCATGAAGGGCTTCGTACGCTCCATTTATGAGCCTAGCATCCACGCGAGGGAAGATGTCGAGGGAGACGGTGAGACTCGCCCGGATGTGCAGTAGGGTGAAAGCGGCTTGGCTTTGAGCCACTTCCCTGCGGGCTAGTACGTATTTATCGGCCTCGTAGATCCTTGAACGGGATGCGGTAGACAATGCCGACGGTGATCGCGCTGGGAGTTAGCCGAGAATTTGCATTGCCTAACTTCCAGGATTGAATCTGCCCATCGAACTTGAGTGCGAAGCGAGGGGTAATGTCATAGTCCAGACCCGCACCTGCGACGTAGATTACCGAGTTGTCGCCAGCGTAGGGCCCGGAGGGAAAGATGATGGGATGAATGAAGGTGATGGTTCCCTGACCGATGAGAAAGTCGAGGTAAGGGTGGAAGGCACGGTATTGTTTTCCTGCTTTAATTCCGCC
>JAYVDT010000514.1:0-2961 GCA_043749265.1 Rhodanobacteraceae bacterium
GGGCGCTCCATCCGCAAGGGTGCAACGGACTCCATCGCTGCTTTCATTCTGCAGAATGGCGGAACGATGCCCGATGAGGTGCGATCGGCGGTGGAAACAGTTGCTCGGGCGGGCGGAACCCCGCTCGTCGTTGCGGAGAACGGCCGTGCCCTGGGTGTCATCCACCTCAAGGACATCGTCAAGGGTGGCATGAAGGAGCGTTTTGCGCAGCTTCGCGCCATGGGAATCAAGACCATCATGATCACCGGCGACAATCCCCTCACTGCGGCCGCGATTGCAAGAGAGGCTGGCGTGGATGACTTCCTCGCCGAGGCCAAGCCCAAGGACAAGATGGATCTAATCCGCCGCGAGCAGGCGGACGGCAAGCTTGTGGCGATGACAGGCGACGGAACTAACGATGCCCCAGCCCTCGCCCAGGCCGACGTAGGTGTGGCCATGAACTCGGGAACACAAGCCGCCAAAGAAGCCGGCAACATGGTCGATCTCGACTCGAATCCGACCAAGCTGATTGAGATTGTGGAAATTGGCAAGCAGCTCCTCATGACACGAGGCGCCCTGACCACCTTCTCCATCGCAAACGACGTCGCGAAGTACTTTGCCATTCTTCCGGCGATGTTCGCTGCTACTTTCCCGGTGCTCAATGCCCTCAACATCATGCATCTCAAGACGCCACAGTCTGCGATCCTCTCCGCGGTGATCTTTAATGCCCTCATCATCATCGGCCTCATTCCACTGGCATTGCGTGGCGTCGGCTATAAAGCGATGTCTGCCGAAGCTTTGCTGCGTCGCAATCTGTTGATTTACGGCGTTGGCGGTCTCATCGCTCCCTTTGTGGGCATCAAACTCATTGATCTTTTGATCACAGCCGTTCACCTGGCATAAAGGCTCTCGTCATGCGTCGTAATCTGCTCATTTCGCTCCGCTTTACCGTTGTCACCACACTGTTGTTTGGGCTCGCTTATCCCGCGGTCGTGACCGGAGCCGCTCAACTTTTATTCAAGGATAAAGCGAACGGTCAACTGATTCACCGGGATGGAATCCTGATTGGCTCTCGTATCCTGGGGCAAAATTTCTCAGGCGCGACTTACTTCCACTCTCGTCCCTCTGCTGCCGGCGCGGGTTATGACGCTGCGAACTCAAGCGGATCAAACCTGGGTCCGTCCAGCAAGAAGCTCCTTGATCGCATCAGTACCGATGTCAGCTCCGCGCAGGCAGATCATCCGGGCAGCGATGTTCCCATTGACCTCATCACGGCGTCCGGTTCAGGACTTGACCCCCACATTACCCCGGCCGCAGCGGCCTTTCAGATTTCGCGCGTTGCCAAGGAACGCCACCTCCCTGAAGATGCAGTAAAGCAGGCAGTTGGCAGGCATACAGAAGGACGGCAGCTTGGCTTCCTCGGTGAGCCGAGGGTCAATGTACTTGAACTCAACCTGGATCTGGACGGACAGGTTGCAAAAACAACGATGCCGCAGTAGGATCGACCGCCGCGGAGGATTTGCGTCCTCTCTCATGCGGCGCAGCGGTTCTTTGTAGGTGTTGAGCCTTATTTACCGCCACTCTGGAGCAAGTAGAAGATGAAACATTCTTCCCGAACGCCCCGACAAATAGCTGCGCGAGCGGTCGTTGTCCTTTGCACGTTGCCTTTATTCCTTGCAGGAACTATTTGCTTCGGGCAACAAACGACGGATCGACCTGCACCGACCCCACCGACCCCATCGGTCGCCACCGGAAGTTTCCAGGAGCGCCTTCGGACCTTCTACTATCAGGATTGGACGGGGACGGCCCCCTCTACTCCGAACCCTCCGCGCCGTGGTTTAGAATCCCCCCTCAACTCTCCCCCCTTCCCCAATGTGGATTGGTCATACGGCGGATCGCCTACGATTGGTGAGGCGGACACCAACGTTTATCCGCTGATGACGGCGATCAACGGAGCCACGAGCCGTACTAAAGTCTTTGGGTGGGTTGAGCCTTCCTTCAATCTCAGCACATCGCGCGGCCGAAATACACCAGTCGCCAATGATGCGTTCCCGAATTCGGTTCAGCTCAACCAATTTGTTATCTATGTTGAACGGCTCCCGGACTCTGTGCAACGCGATCACATAGATTGGGGTTTTCATCTCACGTCATTCTTCGGGACGGACTATCGCTTCACGACCGACAAGGGGTACCTCAGCACGCAATTGATCGATCACGATCGCCAGTATGGATTCGATCCAGTCCTCGAGTACGTCGACGTCTATTTCCCTCATGTGGCAAAGGGCCTGAACCTCAGGGCAGGCAGGTACATCTCTATACCCGGCATCGAGGCGCAGCTTACACCCAACAACTACATGTTCAGCCATTCGCTGCTTTACTCCGTTGACCCCTTCACCGATACAGGAGTTCTGGCCACGGTCCAGGTCTCTGATCAGTGGGTAGTGCAGGCCGGCATAACCGGAAGCCATGATGTTGCCCTGTGGACCGCTGACGCGAAGCCTTCGTTCACCGGATGTGTCAGCTACACCACGAAGAGTGTCAACGACAATTTCTACCTGTGCGCTAACGGTATAAATGACGGCAAATACGCCTATAACAATCTTCAAATGTACGACGGCACCTGGTACCACAAGTTCGGAAAGACCTGGCACATAGCGACAGAGGCCTACAGCATGTACCAGCGCGATGTTCCCAGCATCCACGGAACCATCGTTCCGGAGAAGGGGACCAACGGCGCCAACTGCCGTCCCGGTCTGCAGTCCTGCCTGGCACCTGAGTGGGCCATGGTGAACTACGTGAACAAACAGCTTTCACCGCATGATTTCGTTTCGTTCCGTAGTGACTTTCTCAATGACAAGAAGGGGCAGAGAACCGGCTATTCGACACGGCTCAATGAAGGAACTTTGATGCTGAGCCACTGGATCGGATCGACCGTACAGATTCGGCCGGAACTCAGGTTCGATCACTCATGGGATGCCAAAG